>NZ_LWDV01000010.1:345962-410931 GCF_001693735.1 Orenia metallireducens | reverse complement strand
ATTCTTTTTACTTCTATTCACTGGTAAATACATCCATATAAATTTCATCTATTAGCACAACGCGTAAATATAGGATATGATACAATTAAAGGTTAACGAGGTATATGGCATGAGAAGATGATTTAAACTTAAAACCGATAAATAAATTAAAAATTTTAAATTCTCTCTGCCAATTATTCTGAAAAAGAAAGAGAATACTTGACATCTAAAAATTTACATGATAGATTAAAAAAGTAATAAAAAACCAGCAGGAGATCTTTGATAAAACTATATACAAGAAAAGAAATATTTTGTAGTATAGGTTGTAACTGAAATTAAAAATATAGATATGTGATCTTAAAGATTAGCTTAAGTATAAGTCTAATTAAAATAATGTTTTATGTTTTGCTTAATCTTAATCTTAGAATTTCATTTATCTATAGAAAGGAGAGTTTATGGAATATATTCAATTTGCCTTTACTGGAATTAATATCTTAGCTACAGCTTTTTTAATTATGGTAATAAGCTACTGGGTCTTAATAATATTGGGTATTTTTTCTTTTGATGTCATTGAATTTGACTTAGATATAGATTTCTCGTCTAATATGTACTTTGATGGTGGAGTTGAGACAAAAGATCCAAAATTAGAGATTGGTCCAATCAGATATTACTTTTTACGGATATTGAAATTTTTAAATCTTGGTTCTGTACCTCTTATAATTTATGGGACTATCTTCTTTCTTGTATTATGGGTTTTGAGTATGTTGGTTTATTATATAAATATTTCTCCAAGATCTATTTGGGGGTTCTTAGCATTTATACTAAACTGTATAATCTCAGCCTTCATAACTAAAGGGATTACAGAACCTTTGAAGAAATTTTTTGATTCTATGGAAGATAGGAGTGATATCGAGATTATTGGTCAGAGTTGTATCTTAAAATCTAATTTAAACTCAGTAAATATTGCTCAAGCTGAGATTGTAGTTGACGGATATCCTATTATAATAAATGTAAAATCATTAGGTGAAAGTATTATAAGGGGGAGTCGAGCAGTTGTAATTTCTAAAGATAGGGAGAAAGAGGTTTATATTGTAAGAGAGCAACTATAGTTATTGACTATGAGTTTACAGAAACTTACATAAATTATATAAATAAGATATTGTATATAAAGAAGTATAAAGCTTCTTTTATATAAAAACATAATTTAAGGAGGGTATAAATTGGAATGTTTGATATAGGAATGGTGGAAATGATATTGTATGTAGTTGCAGCAGTAGCCTTTCTTATATTTATAGGGTTTCCTATATTATTGACTTTATTTTATAAGAAAGTTGATCAAGGAACTGCAATTATAAAAAATGGAATTGGTGGGTCAAAGGTATCATTTACTGGAACTTGGATTATTCCAATCTTGCACCATTGTGAACTAATGGATGTATCGATTAAAAGAGTGGAAATCGAAAGAAGCGGTAAGGCTGGCTTAGTATGTAAAGATAATTTAAGAGCTGATATCAAAGTTGCTTTTTTTGTAAGGGTAAATCATACCGAAAAGGATGTATTAAGGGTAGCTAAAGCTTTGGGGACTAAAAAAGCTTCTGATACTGATACTTTAATGGAGTTTTTTGATGCTAAATTTTCTGAGGCTTTAAAGACAGTTGGTAAGAAGTTTGAGTTTACTCAGCTTTATACTGAAAGAGATACCTTCAAGGAAGAGATTCTTCAAGTTATAGGAACTGACCTGAATGGTTATGTCTTAGATGATGCTGCTATTGATTATTTAGAGCAGACAAAGATAGAAAATTTAGATGAGAATAATGTCCTGGATTCAGAAGGTATTAAAAAGATTATCGAATTGACTGCTGAGCAAGCAATAAGAGCCAATGAAGTTAAAAGAAATAAAGAGAAGACAATTGTAAAACAGGATGTAAGTGCTAGAGAGGCTGTCTTAGAACTTCAAAGACAACAGGCTGAAGCAGAAGAGAAGCAAAAAAGAGAGATAGCTAATTTGAAAGCGAGAGAAAATTCTCAGATAAAGATTGTAGAGGAAGAAGAGCGATTAAAGGCAGAAAGAACAAGGATTAAGACAGATGAAGAGATTTCAATTGCTGAAGAGAATAAAGATAGACAGATTATTATTGCTAGAATAGCTAAAGAGGGAACAGAGTCTGTAGAGCAAGAGAGAGCAAGAAAAGAGACTGAGATAGAGAGAACAGAGAGAGAAAAGATAGTTTCGCTAGCGGAGATAGCCAAGGAGAAGGATTTAGAAAAAGAGAAGAAGAGTATGCAAGAGGTAGTCAGAGAGAGGGTAATAGTAGAGAAATCGGTAGCTGAAGAGGAAGAGAAGATAAAAGATACTAGAGAGATAGCACAGGCTAATAGAGAGAAGAAAGTAAGTACTACAAAAGCTGAAAGTGATGCAGAGGTTAAAGCAATTGAGAAGATCAAACTTGCTGAAGCAGAGAAGAGAAGTGCCCAAGAGTTAGCAGAGAAAGAGGTTATTATGGCAGATACTGAATTGAAGACCTCCCATAAAAAGGCTGAGTCTATTAAGATCATGGCAGATGCTAAGGCTGAGGAAGCTTCTGTACAAGGAATCTCTGACTCTAGAGTAATGAAGGCACAAGCAGAAGCCTTTGAAGCAGAAGGTGCTTCAAAAGCTAAGGTTGAAGAGATGCAAGCAGCTGCAGAAGCTAAAGCAATCAAGATTAAAGGTGAATCAGAAGCACAAGTAATTAGAGAGAAAGCATTAGCAGAAGCAGAAGGAATCAATAAGAAAGCAGAAGCAATGAAGAAATTAGATGCTGTAGGAAAAGAGCATGAAGAATTTAAATTGAAGCTAAATAAAGATAAAGAGGTAGAATTAGCACAGATTGGTATTCAAGCTGAGATAGCAAGAGCACAGGCAGAGATAATGAGAGATGGCTTGAAGAATGCTAATGTAGATATCGTGGGAGGAGACTCTATCTTTTTTGATAAGCTGATCAACTCAATCAGTACTGGTAAGCAAGTAGATGGTTTAGTTAATAACTCCAAAGTTTTAACAGATGTAAAGGACACCTTTTTTAATGGTGATATAGAGAATTTTCAAAAGCAATTAAAGACTTTAATTGATAGTTTTAATGTTGATTCTGAAGCTATTAAGAACCTTACGATTTCCAATGCTATAATGAAATATATGGATAGTTCTAATAATACTCCAAATACAGTTATAAGTAGATTGCTGGACAAAGCTAAAGAGCTTGGAGTAGAAAATGATCCAATAAAATCGATAATTGGGTAAGGGGATAGATATGAGCAAAGAAAGTAAAGAAGAGAAAAAGCAAGAGGGTTTTGCTTCATATAATGTTATTAGAAATAGACTGCTAGAGAGTTCAGCAGAGTTAAAAGATAAGTTAGAGAGGTTGAATCAAAAAAGAATTGAGATATATGGAGAGACTAAAAATACTTTAAAGAAGAGTGAAGCTATAGTTACAGAGAATAGCTGTATACCTAGAGATATAGTTCCTATAGGCAATAAAATTATATTAGGGTACAATGTCCATTTAGGATTGAAATCAGAAACTAAATTAAGTGATGTCTTCTCTGTATATACTTATAATGGAACTAGATTTGCTAGAGAGGATTACTCTTTATTAGATGATAAGCAGTTTAAAAGTGATTTTAGAGAGCTATATCAATATTATAAAGAGAGCTTTTTTGCTAAGTTCCATGAGAAAGATAATTTTATCTATATGGTCTTTCAAAATGGGGAAAAGGTAGATGATATAAAGAGTTTTAAATGGGTGCTAAAAGAAGATGGGACTATAGATTATTTGGGAAATAGATTCAGCCATGAGATTACATATCCTACCCAGCAAGAGATTGAATGGAAAGAGACTACAAGAGAAGACCAGGTTGCTGGTCTTCATCCCCATATCTCTATTGAAGATCGTGTATTTGTAGAGACTATTGGTGGGACCTTGACCTTAAAGATAGAGGATAATACAAACTCTGGGGAAGGGATTTATGCAGAAGAGGTAGAGCAAAAGGACCAGAAGCTTGATGATGCTGATATCTTTTATGCTATAGTAGGAAACCTTATCTTACTTAAGATGAAGCCTTATCAGGAAGATAATTATAGATATATAGTATTTAATGAAAAGACAAAAGAGGTAGAACGGATAGATTCTATTGGAAAATCGCTAGTATTACTCCCTGAAGGTCATGGAATAATCTTTCCTGATGGGATCTTCTTGCAATCAGGAGGCTTTAAGAGGTTTGAACTAAACTATCAGAATATAGTCTTTCAGAATAAAAAGGCTTCAATCAATGGTGAAGATTATCAATATATCTTTTTTGATAAGGTAACTGGAGAGTACTATATTCATAATTATAATATCATCCATCAAGATATAGAGACTCCAATAATCTGTAATGGATATTCTCATTTTGATAATGGAGAGATGATTATCTTTAAAGCAGGACAAGAGCCTAAAAGAAATCATACCATCCAGATTTGGCAGACCTCCTTTACTAAGAGTATAGTAACGGCAAAAGAAGAAGAGAAAGATGGGTTCTTATATAATATAGGGAATAAAGAGATAGTCAGGCTGATGGCTGATTGTTATTCTCTCTATAATCTATCGAAAAAAGATGATAGTTATTATGGCTTGTACATAGATATAGTAAAAGATGCAGAAAAGATTATAAATAATTATTTTTGGGTAGATAAAGAGGAAGCCTTTAATCTAAAAGAGTCCCTTTTAAAGATCAAAGAAGCAGGGGCAATTGCAATTAAAGAGTTTGATAAGGTTACTAAGATAAAAGAGAATACAGTCAAGCAATATAAGGAAGTTGAAGAGAAAGTAGAGGATATAGCCAAAGCAATAGGTTATACTACTTTTGAGAAGATAAATGATTTTGTAAAATATCTGACCAAAATAAGAAAAGTAAGAGGAGAAATTGCTGGGTTAAAGGACTTACAGTTCATTGATGAAGAAGAAGTCAAAACACTAGCTGCAAACATAAAGGAGAAGAATGATAAATTATCAGAGGATTGTGTAGAGTTTTTATTAAAGGATGAGAGCTTAGATCCTTATATTAAAGAAGTAGAAGAGATAGAAGTTCAACTAAATGATGTTGAAAAAGTTATTGATGGAAGAGAATTGAATGAAAAGATAATAAAGGTGTCAGAGGAGTTAGAGCTTTTAATCAATATAGTAAATAATTTAAAGATAGAGGATGCGACTAAGACCTCTGAAATAATTGATAAGATCTCTCTACTCTTTTCTAATTTAAATCAAAGTAAATCAAAATTAAAGAATAAGATAGATAATCTAAATGCTAAGGAGCAAGAGTCTGAGTTCTATTCTAAACTAAACTTATTGACTCATTCTGTATCAAACTATTTAGATTTATCTACAACTGTGGAAAAGACCGAAGATTATATGTCAAAGATAATAGTACAAATTGATGAGATGGAGAGTAAATTCTCTGATTTTGATAACTTTGTAGTAATGTTAACTGAGAAAAGGGAAGAGATAATATCAACTTTTGAATCAAAAAAGCAACAATTACTGGAAAAGAAGAATAGAAAGATAGATTCTTTGAGTAATGCTGCTGAGAGAATCTTTAAAGGCTTAAAAAATAGGGTCAAGTCCTTTGAAGAAGTAAGCTCTATCAATGAACTCCTTTCAACTAGTCCCATGGTAGATAAGATTAGAGATATTATAGAACAGCTAATAGAACTTGGAGATAGTACCAAGGCTGATGATATTGAAAATAAGTTAAAGTCCTTGAAAGAATCTAGTATCAAGCAGTTAAAAGATAAAAAGGATCTATTCTTAGATGAAAATACTATTAAATTTGGAGATAATCATTTTTTAGTCAATAGTCAAAAACCTGAACTGAGTTTGCTTAAAAAAGAAGATGGATTTTATTTTCATATCTCTGGTACCGATTTTTGGGAGAAGGTAAATGAAGAGGAGTTTATTAAGTATAAAGAGGTTTGGGAGCAGAAGGTTATATCTGAAAATGATGATGTATATCGGGCAGAATTTTTGGCCTATAATATCTTCAAAGGATATCAAAAAGATAATTCTTTAGAAGAGTTATATCAAAAAGAGCAGAAAGATTTAAGTAAGGTTGTAAAGAAGTACATAGAGAACCATTCTAAAGAGTATTATACTAAGGGTGTTCATGACCATGATGGAGCAAAAATATTAAGTGCTTTAGTCGATACCTATCTAGAATTAGAGTTGGCTTCCTATAATCCGAAAATTAGAGCCATCGCAAATCTATTTTGGGAATGTGAATTAGCTGAAGATAGAAAAGAAAGACTGGAGAATAGGTTAAAGACTGTAAATCTTATATCAAAATACTCTAAGCGAGGATTGGTAGAAGGATTTATTCCAACATTAGCTAAAGAGATAGAATCCTTCGTAGCTAAGAACCGCTGGATAGAGTCCCATCAATTTACTAACGTCGCTGAATATCTTGCTAAAGAGATAAGTCAGCATGAGAATTTTGTAGTAAGTACAGAAGCAGCAGAAGTATATGAAGATTTTAATAATTTCCTTATTTCAAAGGGTGCTAAGGGAGATTTTAAGAAGTCTTTAGAGAATTTAAAAGATGATTTAGAGGGCAGATATATCTTAGTAAATGAATGGGTCAAATCTTATCTCTATGAGAGAAAATTAGATTTCAATGACTATATTTATGAGGTTATATCTATTTTAATCTTAGGTGATTATTCTAAGCGGAGAATAATCAATAAAAAATCTGAGATAGTTATAGATAAGCTGGTAGGAACCCATCAATCTATTAAGAATGGTGAATATAGGGTAAATATTGTAGAGTTTTTTGATAAGCTAGATAACTTTAAAGAGAATATTATCCCTCAATATGAAGAGTTTCAGAAGTTAAAGTTTGAGAAGATTGAAGCTATCAAGAATCAGATTAATTTTAAAGCATTGCAGCCAAAGGTATTGACTTCCTTTGTAAGAAGTAAGTTAATTGACCAAGTTTATCTGCCTTTAATTGGAGATAATTTAGCCAAACAGATAGGTACAGCAGGAAAGAGCAAGAGAACTGATAACATGGGGATGTTACTGATGATATCTCCACCTGGTTATGGTAAGACTACTTTGATAGAATATATTGCCAACAGATTAAATATGATGCTTGTTAAGATAAATTGCCCAACTATAGGTCATGGTGTTACCTCCTTTGATCCAGCAGAGGCTGAGAATGCCAGTGCTAGAGAAGAGCTGAAAAAGTTAAATTTAGCTTTTGAGATTGGCAATAATGTGATGATTTATTTAGATGATATCCAGCATTCAAACCCAGAGTTCTTGCAGAAGTTCATCTCCTTATGTGATGGGCAGAGAAAGATTGAAGGAGTTTATAAAGGAATTAGTAAGACCTATGAATTTAGAGGTAAGAAGGTTGCTGTAGTAATGGCAGGAAACCCTTATACTGAGAGTGGAGATAAGTTTAAGATTCCTGATATGCTAGCAAATAGAGCTGATGTATATAATCTAGGAGATATGTTAAGGGAGAATGAAGAAGCCTTTAAGCTAAGCTATATAGAGAATGCTATTACTTCAAATAGTTACTTGAACAAGATATATATGAAGCATCCTGAGGATATCTATAAGTTAATTCAAGCTATTGCTACAGGAGATAGAGGTGATATCAACTTAACTGGTAGCTATACTGAAGAGGATATAGAAGAGGCTTTAAAGGTCTTAGAGAGTTGTCTAAAGATAAGGGATGAGATATTGAAGGTAAATATGGAGTATATCTATTCCTCTTCCCAAAGTGATGAATATCGAACAGAGCCACCATTTAAATTACAAGGCTCTTATAGAAATATGAATAAGATTGTGGAAAAGGTAGTCCCCATTATGAATGATAGTGAGATAGATAGACTAATAGAGAATAGTTATAACAATGATGCCCAGACTTTAGCAACTGAAGCAGAGGCAAGCTTATTGAAGTTCTATGAAGTTACTGATAGAATGAGCGAAGAAAGAAAGGCAAGATGGGCAGAGATAAAAGAGATATATCTTAAGAAAAAGTCAGAACAGGATGGTCAAAGGGTAATAGAGGTAATTAGAGAATTGAATAATATAGGGGAAAGTTTAAAATTGATAGGAAGTAGTATGAAAAACAGTTGATTTTTCTTAAAGAGAGATAATAGAGAAGAATATCAAATAATAGTAGAGAAATAAAAAGAGGATTCTTCTAAAAATGAAGAATCCTCTTTTTATTTTTTTGTCTTATAAATTTTATTTTTTCAAAAATAGTTGACAAAGAACTAAAAGGGGATTAAAATAACAATTGAGATATGTAATAGTTATAACAATTACAACTATTACATATAATAAATAATAAATGAGCGGAGGAAGAGTAGATGGATGGTAAAGTCAACTTAATTGGACAATTTGCAACTGATTGGCTTAAATATAGTGATTATGAGATTAAGGAAAGTTCAGCAGGCGAAGTTTATATTACTCCAGCTAAAGAAGCTAGTTTTACTATGTATAATCCCTTTAATGTAGCAGAAGATTTGATTTTAGATTTAATAAATCTTGGTGATAATGCTTTAAAATTAGAAGCAGATAATCAAGAAAATCAAGAGAAATTAAATAATGATATCTTAATATTTGCTAGAAAATATGGCTTATTAGGTTTGATAAGTGCCAGTGTATATAATCGAAATGTCATAGGGGATAAAAAAGTCTTGTTGATTGAAAATAACTTGCTTACTAAAGAAAAGATGATGAATGAAAGTAATTATTTAAGTAAATTTATTCCTTTTGCAGAAAAAGGAGATATTGTAATTAAAGAATATAGAAATAGTGTAGATATAGTAAAGAGAGAAGATTCCCCTAAGTATTATGGTAAGCGACCTATTGTTTTAGACCTTGTCTTTTCAAGATTTTATTCTGAACAGCTTAAGTGGATAATAGATTTTGCTAAGATGATATCTTCACATTTTAATCAACTATTAATATATCAAAATGAAGCTAGTAATTTGACTGAGAATGTTACAATTATGGCAGGTAAGTTTCAGGCGCATAAAATTGGTTTTACAATAAATCAATTGGATAAAACCAATATTGCTTGGCAGTTTGATTCACTAAAAACTGCTATAGAAACGGTGTATGCCTTTGCAGTTACTGATGAATCAACATTAATTAATAGATGTAAGTACTGTGATAGTGCTTTTATTTCTAATAATACTAGAACTAAATATTGTAGTGTATCCTGTAGAAATTGTGCTAATGTTCAAAAGAGTAGGGAAAGAAAAGCCAAGGATTCTTAAGAATAAGGGATGTTAAGCAATTAAGACTTATTTAGATGATAAAACTATTAAAGGCTGATGATATGAATTCATATCATCAGCTTTTATCAGTAGAAATATAAGATTTATTCGCTACGCTTTGAAGAGTAATAATAGGGTGGAATCTTAATCCAGTCTATTATTCATTTACTTTGTTTTAGTTTCATCACAAGAGTTGCTTCAAAATTTTCTTAGCAAAAAAGTAAAATTTAATACCTTAGCAGATTAATTTTGTATTTGGTGAACTTTGGGTATAAAATTAATTATAACAAGTTAAAAAAAGGAAGAATAGCTAATGGAAATAGAGTTAAATGTAGGTGATTCAATAGAAGTAAAATCCAGTGTAAAGTGCCCAGATAATGAAAAAATTTCAATAGGAGGATGGCAGGGAAGAGTCCTAAATATATTTGAGATTAAAGAAGATACTTATACTTGTACTGTTAAATGAGATAGTATTACCTTAAAAGAGATACCTGAAAAATTTATTATTGCTAGCAAAGAAGAAGGTTTAGAGTATGACAAGATGAATCTTGATGCTAAAGATTTAGAGAAAGTTGAGCCTAAAGATAGTAAAGAAGATGTAGAAAAGGTTATTAATCAGATTGAAGAAGAGTATGATTGAGTATTTTGGGGATTTGGAGAGCAGGGGAAAAGGATTAATCAAATTTTAAAAAATACCAAGAATAGAGATATTATGGCAACTTTATATGCATGGGGAAAACATTTAAAAGAGGTTCTTGACTTTCCTTTTGAAACTGAGGTTTTTGAATATCAAGAAAAAGGAGGTCCTTTAAAGCAAGGTGATAGGTTGAATGTTAAGAAAATAAAGATGGTAGATGACTTATATGGAATAATTATAGAAGGTAGAGAAGGTAGGGAGATATATCATTTTCCTTTATGTAATTTAGAAGCTATCGATAAGGAAAGCTCAAATTATAAATATCTAGATGATTACGCAGTTTGGTTTGCTAATCGTTAAAATAATAGAAGTGAGGTGAAAAATTAATGAGCAGAAGTTCTTTAGAAGAGAAGTTACGGGGGCTTAATAAAGAAGAATTATATGATTTAATTCAAGGGATGCGATTAAAAATTTTAGAATCAGATGAATTAATTTTAGAGTGGTTAAAAGAAAATGAAGTAGATTGTAAAAGTTCAGTTGATGATGATTTATTAATGACCTATTGGTGTAAGGCTGAAGAGATAATATCAGAGTTTAATGAGTATGGTGGTGGTTTACGGTATGAGGAAGATAAAGCATATGATTATCTGATTTGATTGAAGGTAATAATATTTCAACTAGAGTTAAGTTTGGATTTATAGATAGAGTTATGAAAGAATATAAAATTCAAAATTCCGGTTTTGGTGATACTTTAATTGATCTTTGTTTTGAAATTTGTGAAACTGAGGAAGAATGGCGACATTTGGTAAAGAAACTTAATAATAATCCTTCAGATTGGGATAAGGAATTAATGATGGATATTTATAAAAATGCGCTTGATGATGATGAAGCTTATTTAGTGGAAAGGAATAAAAAGTTATTATATGGAATGGATTATTGGGATTTAGCTACTTTTTATATTGATAGAAGTAATATAAAGAAAGCTATAGAGATTACAAAAGAAGGAATACTAAAAGGAAAAGGTAGAGTTACTGAACTATATGAATATTATTTTAATTATTTTGCTAATAAAAATAATCTGGAAGAACTAGAATGGCTTGTAGAACAAGCATTAAAAAGGGGAAAAGAAGGTAAGAATATGCTTGATAGGTTATTTGAATATCATAAAAAACAAGGTGACTATAAAAAAGCTAAAGATATTTTGCAAAAATCATATAAATTTATTAGAAATAATGGTTATTATGAAGAGTATAAAAGAGCAAAAGAATTTTTAAAAGAAAATGATTTTGAGTTGCTAGAGGATGAAATTATCAAAAAAGCTAAGGATAATAATATTGAAGAGTATTTAGAGATATGTTTGGATAAAGGTTCAAAAGAAGATGCTCTCAATATCCTTTTAGATATTTGCTCAGAAGAAAGTTATTATTACTGGACTAATCGTTTTGATAATTTTGCTAAGAGATTAAAAGAAGAGTTTCCTAAGCAAATTGTAGAGTATTATTGGAAGAGTGCTCTTAGGAAGATTGCTCAGAAAAAGAGAGAAGAGTATCGGGTTGCAGCTATATATTTAAAAGAAGCTAAGGGTATTTATATTCATTTACTAGAGGATAGGTCTACTTGGAAAAAACGTTTTTCTGCTTTAAAGTTAGAGTTTAAAAGGAGACGGGCATTGTTAGATGAAATAAGTCATTTATAATGAAAAAGGAGAGAAAGATGAAATTACATATAACAGAAGAAATTCCAATTATGAAAGATTTCCCACAATTTATTGAATATTTAGAGAAGAATAAAATTGAATTGACTAGAACCAGTGAAAACTTAAAGGGACCAGACTTATTTAGGCTTAATCAGCTAATGTCAGAACAAGTAGCAGATACAACTAAAAAGAGTCACCAGAGAATTTATCCAGTGTTGCATCTATTTTATAATCTAGTAGTAGAAGGAGGACTATTTAAAAAAGAGAGAAAGGGGAGTAAAATATTTCTTATTCCCACAGAGCGATTAAAGGAGTACAAAAAACTAACTTTAACAGAAAGATATATCTTTTTGTTAGAAACTTTCTGGGTTGATTGTGATTGGGATAAATTGCAGGAAGGAGGAATAGGTAAAAATCCTTTAGGTTCATTTTCAATTTGGATTGAGAGAATAGATAAGAATATTATAGGAGAAATACATACGTTAAAGAGAATAACTTCAGATTTATTTTTCTGGGGATATTTTTTAGTTTATTTCTCTCATTTTGGTTTTTGGGAGGTCACTTATAAACCTAAGGAGGGTTACTCTAAAAGCACTTATATTGGAAAAACTATTGAAATTACTCCCTTTGGATTTATAATGATGAAAATATTAGGTCTAACAAGGAAGCTAGATTATTGGAATTTATCCCAAAGAAAAAAGCTAGGTGATTTTAAAGGCAAGCCAGGTGCTCCTTTAGCTATTAAAGAGTCTGACCCTTTTGATGAATTCTTTTTTATCTTTGGTGAAGGGGGTAGCATGATGTCTGATAGTGAAGATGGTGATAAAGATATAGAAGAATTTGAAGAGTGGGAAGAGGAGAAGTTTATTGAAGCTTTCATTTCAGTTTTTCCAGAAGGAGAGCTAAAAAATACTCTTCATAGAGATAGTGAAGAAGATGGATTTAAAGAAGGTAATTATTTATTCAAAATTATCTTAAATCGAAGTAATTGGTGTCGGGTTAAGCTTAGTGCTAAGCATACCTTAGAAGATTTACATCTATCTATTGCGGGTGTTTTTGATTTTTGGGATGACCATCTTTATGCTTTTTTCATGGATGGAAAAGCTTGGTCTGGAGAAGCTATTAGTGATCCTAGAGATAGTGGAGCAAACACTGATGATTTCCAGATTGGAGAGCTTGGATTAGAAGAAGGGCAAGAGATAATGTATATCTTTGATTATGGTAGTGAAATTAGATTTAGGGTTAAATTAGAGAAGATTGATGATGAAGATGAAGAGATAGAAGAGCCTGTTGTAGTTGAAGAGAGAGTGAAAAATTGAATTTGATTTTTAGATTAAAAGAGGTTAACTTCTAACTTAGAAGTTAACCTCTTTTAGAAGATATTGAAAGTCTAATTTATAGAGTAACCTCCATAATCCATCTGTTCTCTGATTTTCTCTTTAACCTCATAACCTGCTAGCTTCTCACAGAGATATAACCCCAAATCGATTGAGGAGCTCACACCTCTGGCAGTGATGATACTACTTTCATCAACAATTCTCTGATCTAAGACCTCTTGACAATAGCCTTTAAGCTCTGTGAAGGCATTAGGGTGAGTAGTAGCTCTTTTGCCCTTTAATAATCCTGCTGCTCCTAATAATAGAGAACCAGTACAGACTGATGCTATCAGATCACAGTCTTTAGCCGTTTTAATCCAATCTAGGAAATTAGTATCTTTAATTAAAGTTCTAGTCCCAAAACCACCTGGTATAATTACTAGATCAAAGTTACTCAAGTCTGCCTCTATTTTGGTAGCAGTGAATTTTAAGCTTGTAAATTCATTAATCTGACTCTGAGAATAAGCGCAAATTTCCCATTCTAACTTTGGGATAAAGTCCATTGTCTTTAGTCTGACTAGGGGATCATAAATCCCAATCAAATCTAATGCAGTCATTCCATTAAAAACTATAAAAGCAACTTTCATTAATTTCACCTCTATTTTAAGATAATTTCATTGTCATCCAAATTATTTTATCTTTTTTATCAGGTTGAAATTCATCTTCTACAAACCCCATTCTTTTATAAAATCCCAATCCTGTTCTACTACTAGGAACATGAAGTCTTTCTATCTCTTTTTTCTTAATAGACATTAATAAATGATCAAATATAAATCTACCTATTCCTCTACCATGTAATTCTGGTTTAACAAAAAAATTAGATATAGAATATTTTGGGGAATCATTATCGCCAAAATTAGCAATTGCTCCTGTACCAATAATTTTGTCATCTTCTTCGACAACATATATCTCTTTCCATTCCATTTGCTCTTTTAATTTTTCTGGTTTATTATATTCTTTAAACTTTTCAACTACCTCTTTTGAATGGTGTTCTATCATAACTTCATCAAAATTCCTTTTGATTAACTCCCAAATATGCTCAATATCTTCTGCTCTTATCTCTCTAATTTTCACCTTAATTCACCCCTGTTTCAAATTTAAATGCTGATTTTCATCTAAATTATTCTTTAAACATACTCTATTACCTATTGTAATACAATAAAGTAGAATTTTTGAATATAAATTACAATAATGTTATTTTATACAAAAAACATCGTAATATAGATAATTAAATTTTTCATCCACCAATTATCAATTCTACATTGTCAACTACCCCTTCCTTTGATATAATTAAGCAAAATAAGATTTCGAGTAGAAAGGATGGAGTAGGATGAAATATATCAGTACGCGGGCAAATTATGATGAAGTTAGTGCAGCAGAAGCAATACATTTAGGAATGGTTCCAACAGGAGGATTATTTGTACCTGAAAGTGTACCTACTTTTAGTGAAGAAGAGATTTATCAGATGAGTGAACTAAGTTATCAAGAGATTGCTTTTAAAGTATTAGAGAAGTTCTTAACTGATTATAGCCAAGCAGAGATAAGAGAGGTTATTGAAGCAGCTTATAATGAAAATAGTTTTAATAAGGAGGATATAGCACCAGTTGTTAAGCTAAATGATAATACTTATATCTTAGAATTATGGCATGGACCAACAGCAGCCTTTAAGGATATGGCATTGCAGATACTACCTCATTTATTGGTGAAGGCGATTGAGAAGAGTGGCTCCGATAAGGAGATAGTTATTTTAGTAGCTACCTCTGGTGATACAGGAAAGGCAGCTTTAGAAGGTTTTAAAGATGTAGATGGGATTAAGATTATTGTCTTCTATCCTAATGATGGAGTTAGTAAGGTACAAGAGGCTCAGATGCTGACTACAGAGGGGGATAATACTGTCGTTGTTAGTGTAGAAGGAAACTTTGATGATTGCCAAAGTGCTGTTAAAGAGATTTTTGGAGATGTTGACTTCAATAAATTAGTCAATCAGAATGGATACCAATTTTCTTCAGCTAACTCGATTAACTGGGGAAGATTAGTACCACAGATTATCTATTACTTTGCAGCTTATGCTTACTTACTTAGAGATAAAGGAATTGAAGCAGGGGAGAA
The DNA here is from genome assembly GCF_001693735.1 of Orenia metallireducens. Taxonomy (GTDB): domain Bacteria; phylum Bacillota; class Halanaerobiia; order Halobacteroidales; family Halobacteroidaceae; genus Orenia; species Orenia metallireducens. The sequence continues at coordinate 395,824 of NZ_LWDV01000010.1, read as the reverse complement.
GATAAATGTCTCTGTTCCAACAGGTAACTTCGGTAACATCTTAGCAGCCTATTATGCTTCTCAGATGGGATTACCAGTTAATAAGTTCATCTGTGCATCTAATACTAATAAAGTATTAACAGACTTTTTAAAGACGGGTGTTTATGATATAAATCGTGACTTCCATAAGACTATTAGTCCATCAATGGATATTCTGATATCTTCTAACTTAGAGCGATTTTTATTTGAAATGACTGACCATAATGCTGAGAAGATTAAAGGATGGTATAATGATTTAAAAGAGACAGGTAAGTTTGAGATTGACGAAGCTACTAAAGCCAAGATTAAAGAAATCTTTGTAGGGCAATGGACTACTGAAGAAGAGACACAGGAGACAATCAAACAAGTCTTTGAAGAATATGACTATACCTTAGATACTCATACAGCAGTAGGAGTCGACTCTTATCGAAAGTATCTAGAGGAAACAGGTGATAAGACAGTAACTATAGTAGATTCTACAGCTAATCCTTATAAATTCAGCAAAGCAGTGCTAGAAGCATTAGAAGGAGAAGTTGCAGAAGAGAATGAATTTAAAATCTTAGACAATTTAAATCAACTAACAGGTTTAGAGATTCATCGAGGCTTAAAAGGATTAGAAGAGAAAGAGATTAGGCATGATAGAAATTGTGATAGTATAGGAATTAAAAGTGAGATTAAAGATATTTTGAATGTGAAATAAAGTGTGGGTGTGAGTATGAGGAATATTCATAATTTTTTTCAAAAAATCATGAATATCTTTCAAAGAATTGGACACTATAATAAATGTAAGAGGTCAGCAATGGTCGAGGGAAGATTGATATATGTTCCATCTGGGATATATATCAATCGAGCAAAGATCATTATAGGCTGTGATGGTCTATAATGGTCGGCGTTAAGATCAGCATAGGTTCTGAGAGGGTCAATAGTTCAGTCTGAAGGGATTGCTATTAGGCTCTTCAGGGATTTATGTTGGTCGACCTAAGAAGATACTAGGGTATGCCGGGATTTTGTGGCAGTCGAGAGATTGTCCAAGGTTCTTAGATTTGCTCTAGTATCTTCGAGCAAAGATTATTGTAGGCTCGGAAAGGATCTATAGTAGTCGAGAGATTGCTGTGGGTTCCTGAGGGTCTGCAGTAGCCGGAGCACAGATCATTGTTGGCTTCTTGCTTTTTTATTTTTTGTTAAAAGATACGGCTAGATAGATTAAATTAAAGAATTTCATTAAAATATAATTAGTTATTAAAAGAATTGTTAGCTACTCGTACTGAGGAAGACGATAAAAATTAAAATCCTAGGTTGGCTTATCTTTTATGAAGATTATGACTCTTCCACGACTTTTGTGAAAAATAACTTTGATAATGTGTCAAAAATTAAATCAAAATAATTTTATTTTAAACCATAATAATACATTTATAATTTTTCTAATAAAATCTAATAAAGATTATATAATTTAAATATCCCTATACTTGATAAAAATACCAATTTAAAATATAAACTTATGCTAAAAATTAGTAACTTCTAAAATTAAACAATTAAACGTATTTAAACTCTAAGTGAACTCTTAAGTTGAAATTCTCTTGGTTACGATAACCATATCCTCTACGCTTAATGTTTTTGATTTTATGATTATTTCCTTCGACTATTCCATTGGATATTGGATAATCATAATAATTCAAAATATATGGCAACCAATTATCAAGAGTACTGCAAAAAGATTTTAATTCTGGAATATCAAATTCTGTTACTAAATTCTTAAAATAATCAATAAAGGCAAGAGCTTTTTCTTTAGTTTTAATTTTGAAGAAGTTTCTAAACTCTTCTTTCAAATAGTGTAGTTGAGCTAGTTGAGGATATTTATTGCAAGCTGTTATTAAATTTAACAATTGGTTTTCTGTAAGGTCTTCTAAATTCTTAAGAAGTGCCCAACGTATTTTAAAGACTTCGTCTTTATTATGATGTTTCTTGATATGATTTTGAGTATGCTTTCTTGCATCATCTGTATCTTTGTGTAATTTTTGTGATAAATGAAAACGATCTATTACCGGTTTTGCATTGGGAAGAGACTTTAATACTGAATAACAATAACTTCTACTCATATCCATAGAAACAGCTTGAATGTTTTCTTTAACCTCTTGAGGTAAACTGCTTAAATATGGAACTACATCACCCTTTCTTCTGCCAGATATAACTGTAACAGGATTACCAGTTGCTTGATTATATATTACTGTATTGTAATTATGACCTTTACGTTTGCTATATCATCAATACCTAATAACGTTAAAGGCTCTGGTTCTAATGATTCTAATTTATCTTTAGCGTAGAAATTATAGATTCTTTGACATGCTCCATGACTAATACCAATAATATCTGCTACATTTTGTATAGTATTTTTATGAGCTAAGGTAAAGATGTATTTCTCATAAGCAATTGTACGCCTTTGATGTTTTCTTATAAAATTAAAGGTTTCAGTAAAGGGGTGTTCAGGGTTACAACTGCATTTATAACGTTTTATTTCAAGAGAAATTATCGTTTTTAAATTCCAGATAGGTAAATGCTCATAATCTTGGTATCTTCTATCATGAACTTTATTAGTAATATGACCACATCTAGGACAATAAACTTGTTTATTGCTAGATGTTGCAAATATATTAAATATGCCATTATTTACATTGAAATAGATTATGTCTAGGTCTTGTAAATCAAGTAATTTTTTTATAAAATTATTATTGATTTGCATCCGATATATTCTCCTTTCATTGGATTAGGCATATTTAATGATAAGGAATATATCGGTTTTTTTGTAGCTATTTTTGGTGTTAATTTATGGTGTTTTTATTTAATCACAAAGTTCGTTGTTGAACCAAAATGGTTTAACAACGAAATTTATGATTAAAGATAATCATAGTGATAAGAGAAGTATAGGAATTCAAATTTAAAATTTATTTTAAAATAATTAAAAGCGATTATTTAGCCACAGGTCAACACAGATGAAATCTGGATAAAGGTCAAAAGATAAAAAGATTAGTCTAATCACCAATGAAACACAAATTGATACGAACAAATAACAAGAAATTGAATTATAAATTTATTGTTTAAAATGATTTTGAATCAATTCGTGAAGATCAACCCCAAGAGTACTTCCTCGGAAAAGATCATTTTAGGTTTAACCTGCGGATTTGAAAAGATAATCCTCTGTGGCAAAAGATAATCTTTAAATGTCTCAAATGATTTAAATATAGTATTTTACCAAAATACTGAAGAGTAATAATTTTTAATAAATAGCTTTTTAGGCATTTGTGACTCTATAAAGAAGGTATTAATCTCAAAACTAAAAATAAGTAATCTTATAAAATTGTCCTCATGAATTCATGGGGACAATTTTTATTTTCAATAATAAGCTAATTTTTAATAGCAAATAGGGCAAAATAAGAGTAAACCGAAGGAAAAGGTGATTTTTATGGTAGAAAAGTTTACAGAATTTCAAGGTAAGAGGATGGAAATCTTTAGAGAAGTTGTTAAGCGGGAATGGAATGGAAAGTTGTTGACTAATGATGATTTAGAGGAGTTGGTAGCAGAGATAAAGAAGAAGTATGGTTATAGTGATGAAGATGATCTATTTATTAGAGATCATATCAGAGTAGCAATGGGACTTAACCCTAGTCAGAGTAAGTCATTTACCTATGAATTAGAGGATATTAAAAATTTAGACTATATAGAACGACCAATTGTAACTAAGATAGAAGGAAGATGTGAATCCTGCGGTAAGGAACTTGAGAATAAGGATTGTTATAATAGCTGTAAGTATGAAGCTCATATGTATAAGAGGAGTAAAGGTCCGATAATAGTTAATGATAAATGCTTAAATTGTGGAACTTGTGTTAGCAGTTGTTCTTTTGGAGCTATTGCTGATAAGATAGAGTTTCTCCCTATTACTAATCTATTAAAGGATGAAGAGAAGACTGTCTATGCAGCAGTAGCTCCTTCGATTGTTGGGCAGTTTGGTGATGATATTACTATGGGACAAGTTAGGGCAGCTCTAAAGTATATGGGTTTTCAGGATATGATTGAAGTAGCCTTATTTGCTGATATGTTAACTATCAAAGAGGCCTTTGAATTTGACCATTTAGTAAAAAAAGAGGATGATTTCTTTCTCACAAGTTGTTGTTGTCCAGTCTGGATTAGACTTGTAGAGAATAATTATCCAGAGGTCTTTGAACATATGTCACCATCGGTATCACCTATGATATTGTCAGGGAGGATGTTAAAGAAGCTCTATCCTGACTCTAAGGTAGTCTTTATCGGACCATGTATTGCTAAAAAGTCTGAAGCAAAGGAGCCAGAGCTGGCTGAAGCGATTGATTTTGTCTTAACTTATAGTGAGCTTGATGAGATTTTTAAAGCCCTAGATATCAATTTAGCAGAGTTACCAGCAGATGAAAAGGATCAAGCATCCTTTGCTGGTAGAGTATATGCTAGAACTGGGGGAGTTAGCTTCTCTGTTAAGACTGTAGTAAATAGAATTGCTCCTAGAAGATTGATTAAACTTAAAGCTAGGAAGGTTGATGGTGTCAAAGAATGTAAGCAGATATTAGAGGATTTGTTAGTAGGTAAGGAGAGAGAAGCCAACTTTGTAGAAGGAATGGGGTGTGATGGTGGTTGTGTTGGTGGACCTAGAACCAATATCGATACAGATAAAGCTACAAAAATTGTAAATGAATATGGAGAGGAGTCATTGATTATGACCCCCTTTGATAATATGAATATAATCAAGATACTTCAAGAATTGGATTCAGATAGGATAGAGGATTTAATGGATGAGAGAAGTGAAGTAGGTAGATTATTGATAAGAGAGAAGTAGACTTTGTGTTACTTCTTTTTCTATCTGAGGTAGTTGATTTGACAATGAGACTTAAGAGAGATATTACGATAGTAACGAGTAACAAGAAGATATTCTTACTCGTTACTGATTACCAAAGTTTCGTGATATACTCATATTATTTTAAAATCAAATGAATACCTACTATTGTTAAAGCATAGATTCACCTGATATAATTAAAGATAACTAAAGGGATAAAAGAGGTGAAGAGATGATAATTGATAATCTTAAAAATGCAAAGCTTTATTATAATTTAAATGATAGAATGGCTAGAGCCTTCAAATTTTTAGACGAAAGGGATTTAGCTAAGTTAGAAGTAGGAAAGCATGAGATAGAGGTCGATAATATCTATGCTTCAGTTGAAGAGTATCAGACCAAGCCTAAAGAGGAAGGGCGTTGGGAGGGGCATCGTAAGTACTTAGATATTCAGTATATGATTAAAGGACAAGAATTAATGGGTTGTACCGATTTAGCAGGAATGAAGGTTATTGAAGAGTATAGTCAAGAGAAAGATATTCTATTCTTAGAGGGGGAAGGTAATTTCTTTACTATTAAGGCAGGAAACTTTGCTATCTTTATGCCCCAAGATATACATATGCCTTGTCGAGCAGTAGATCAAGCAGAAAGTGTTAAGAAAGTAGTAGTTAAGGTGAAATTATAATTTAAGTAATAGGTAATCAGTGACAAGTAACGAGAAAAGATTATACTTGTTGCTCGTAACTTGTCACTTGTTACTGTTTATAAACTCATCTTATAAATCTCTACTATATCATCCTTACCTAGTACTTTATAGCTACCTCTAGTACCTTTAGCTGTGGCTTTTTCAGCCATTAGCTCTAGCTTATCATCACCTATATTATAGTCTGCCAAACGAGCAGGTGCTCCCATTTCATTAAACCATTCTCTAGTCTTCTCTATTCCCTCTAAAGCAATTTCATGGTCAGACTTTCCTGTTGGGTCGACATCCCAGACTCTTGTAGCATATTGTACAAATTTATCTGTACCCTCTTCCAACACATACTTCATCCAGTTTGGGAAGATGATTGCTAGCCCACCGCCATGAGGGATATCATAAACAGCACTAACAGCATGCTCGATACCGTGACTTGCCCAATCTGTCTCTTTACCCATAGAGAGCAAACCATTTAGTGCCATCGTCCCTGCTAACATTATATTTGATCTAGCATCATAATCCTCAGGATTAGCAAGGACCTTCACACTCTCTTCTTTTAAAGTCTTTAAGATACTCTCTGCCCATCTATCTTGGATAGGTGTAGACTCAGTATGGCTGAAATATTGTTCATAGACATGTGCTGCTATATCTATAATTCCATATACAGTATGCTCCTTTGGTACTGTAAAAGTATTAATAGGGTCTAAGATTGAGAATTTAGGATAAAGCAGTGGACTACTAGCCCCCATCTTCTCTTCTGTCTTTAGATTAGAGATAACGAAATTTGGATTCATTTCAGATCCTGTGGCAGCTAAAGTTAGGATTGTACCTATAGGAAGTGCATTTTTAATTCTTATGCCTTTAGCAAATAAATCCCAAGGGTCCCCATCATAAAATGCTGCTCCAGCAATAGCCTTAGTGGCATCAATAGTACTTCCTCCACCAACTGCTAAAACAATATCTATATCATTTTCCCTACAAATCTTGACACCTTCTCGTACGCTAGATACCCTAGGGTTGGGTTCAATTCCTGAAAGCTCATGAATCTCTAAATCTTTTTCTTGCAATAAAGCAATAACTTTGTCGTATAAACCAATTCTCTTAACACTACCTCCACCTGTAACAACTAATACTTTATTACCATACTCTTTAACCTTTTTACCGATTTTTTTAACTTGACCTTCACCAAAAAGTAGCTCAGTTGGATTATGAAAATTGAAGTTGTTCATTATGTAATCCCCCTTTAGAATTTTATATCTTAGTTGAAGTTTAAGGTTGAGTTTAAGTTAAGTAAGGACAGTTTTTATAATTTAATTTTATATTTAAACCTAACCTTAGTTATTTATCCTCAACTTCAAAATATTTAGTGTCTACCACACTTTTTGACCTTACTTCATTACAGTTATGACAAAAGAAGCTAACGCTACCACAGGCTTGTAATAGTTCTAACTCTTCTCCACATTTGTCACAGAAGTTTTTGACATTTTTAATCTGATAATCGGTGAAACCATCACAATATTTACAGAAATATTTCTTTTCACCAGATTCAAAGACTGTTCTCATAATCTTATCACATTTTCCACAGATTGCTTTTTTCATTGAAAATCCCTCCTAATTACACTTCTGAGAAATTTTTAACCAGCTGATGCATAAAGTGATATCTTTTTATGTTAATCTACCTAAAATAGTTATAGAAATAAAAAGAAGTGAAGATAATCCCTTTAGAATTAGTACATAATATCTATATTTTGGTCTAAATGTAGTTATGCAATTCTTTTAATATAGATATTCAAGTCTAAAGTGTAATTTTATAAAAAATTTAAAACCATTTTCATACCTCACTCCTTACGAGTCTCAAGAAACTCTCCATGATCATTATACTTTATTAAAAATGATTATAAAGTATAATTTCCCTAGCTCTCTCCTACCTTAGGAAATTCTTTTTATTACGAAGTGGTCGATAGATCCAAAAAGAGAGAACTAAAACATATTTTGTTCCCCTCTCCTAGCATGAGGAGAGACTGGTTCTGTACGAAGAGGAATTGAACTATATTCCTCATAGGGGGCTAGGGGTGAGGTAGATTGGTTTTATATTTCATTCTAAAGTTGGATATCTACATTACTAAGAGAGGATGATATATTTATAGGTTCAATTATTTTTGTATCTATATAATTTAACTTCTTTGTACTAACATTTAACTCCTTCAAGATTTTAGAATTTAAATATTTGTTAATAGATTATTGAACAATTAAATTTTCTAAATAATAGAATCAAAAAGTTATCGATTTCTGGTATCATGTTAAGTAAGAGCAAAACAAAATCTAGAAAGGAAGATTAACATGGTTATAGCAATTAATAACTAAAAAATTTTTATTAATCTCTTCTAGGGTAGGGAAGGTAATTTTTTACTGGTCTTTTATGAAAGATAATTTAATTACTAGGGGTGAGTAAGAAATGAAAATAGATAGATTGTTAGCAATTACAATTTTATTAATTAATAAAGAAAAGGTGACAGCTAAAGAGTTAGCAGATAATTTTGAGGTATCTAGAAGAACAATTTACAGAGATGTAGAAACATTAAATAAAGCAGGTATACCAATTGTAACTACTAAAGGAGTAGATGGTGGTATTAGTATCTTAGAAAATTATAAGATGGATAAAAATATATTTAAAGTAGAAGAGCTAGAAACTATTATAAAAGCTTTAGAAGGAGTTAGAAAAATTTTACCTGATTCTGATTTAGAAAATACTTTAGAGAAATTGAAAGGGTTTAATACAGATTTAGAAGATAAAGAAGAGACCTTCATTATTGATTATAGTCCTTGGGGTAATGATGAAGAATTAACAGAGAAGGTTAATTTAATTAAAAAGGCAATTAAGAATAATTATTTAATAGAATTTTCTTACCTAAGTAATAAAAATCAAAGAACTTCAAGGAAAGTAGAACCATTGACTATAATTTTAAAAGGACATTCATGGTATATTTATGGTTATTGTAGATTGAGGGAGGATTTTAGAGTTTTTAGGATCTCTAGAATAAGAGATTTGACTATCAATAAAGAAAAATTTATTAGAAAGAAAGGAACTCCTCAAGAATGTTTAGATTCTAATAATATAACTGATAAAGTAAAACTGGTCTTAAAAGTAGATAAAGAGTATATTGAAAGATCTTATGAATATTTTCCAAGAGAATCCTTTGAAATATTGGAAGGTGGTTCAGCGATAATCAGAACAGAAATTTGGGAGAATGAATGGTTGTATGATTTTTTACTTGGCCTTGGAGAATATATTGAAGTTATAGAACCGATGAGAATAAGAGATATAATAAAGGTCAAGTTAGAAAAAATCTTAAAAAAATATTTTTAAATATGACATACTGGTGTCTAATTTCCTCTGTTATAATTTAGATAAGTTAGGTATAATAGGGGGATGATGGTTTTGAAGAAGATAGTTGCTGATAAAAGTTTGATAGCTTACTGTGGTCTGTACTGTGGGGCTTGTAAGAAATACTTAAAGGGAAAGTGTTTAGGCTGTCATCAGAATGAAGAATCCAGTTGGTGTAAGGTTAGAAATTGTTGTATGGAAAATAGTTATTTAAGTTGTGCTGATTGTAAAGATTTTTTAGACCAGAATGAATGTAAGATGTTTAATAATTTTATATCTAAAGTATTTGCTTTTATCTTTCGTTCTGATAGAAAGGCTTGCATTGACTTAATAAAAGAGAAGGGATATGGAGAATATGCCCATAAGATGACAAGTAAAGAGGAGATGACAATTAAGAGATGAGAAAACTGACCAGTAATTAATGGTCAGCTTTTTAGCTTTTATTATTAGAAAAAGATCATTTCGATAATATATATGAGATTAAAGCTGGATAAAATAAAGAGGATTTCTATATTAAGGTTATTTATGAAAGATATACAGAAATTAGAGCAAAAAGTATATTCAATTAGTTTATTAATAATTAGTTGTTACACTTATACTCCTTAATAAGATTTTCATAAAATACTGGAATAATTGATTTTTATTTATCACATAGATTTGAATAAGTAATACAATTGTTTTGATTGGTTGTAATCAGTAATAATTACTGATATAATAGTTAAGTGATTGATAATTAAGAATTAGAGAGAAGATAGATATAAATGTATTTATTAATTATTATTTATATTTGCCTCAGATTAAAATAATAGTTGATTATATAGTTTAATTCTAAAGTTTTTAAATGTTTACTAATTACTAAAAAAGAATCAATAAATTCAAAAGAGGTGAAAATAAATGGCTAAAGATAAGATTATAATCAAAGGAGCAAGAGAACATAACTTGCAGAATATAGATGTAGAGATACCCCGTGATAAACTGGTAGTTATTACTGGGCTAAGTGGTTCAGGTAAGTCTTCCCTAGCTTTTGATACTATTTATGCTGAAGGGCAGAGAAGGTATGTAGAGAGCTTATCAGCTTATGCTCGTCAATTCTTAGGGCAGATGGAAAAACCTAAGGTAGAATACATAGAAGGACTATCTCCATCAATCTCGATTGATCAGAAGACTACCAGTAAGAACCCAAGGTCAACAGTTGGGACAGTAACAGAGATTCATGATTATTTGAGGTTATTATATGCCCGTATTGGTACTCCCCATTGTCCTAATTGTGGACAAGAGATTTCTTCTCAGACAGTGCAGGAGATTGTTGATCAGGTGATGGAGCTGCCAGAGAGGACTAAGTTTCAAATTTTAGCTCCAATTGTTAGAGGAAGAAAGGGAGAGCATAAAGAGCTTCTAGCTAGAGTACAACGTGAAGGATTTGTACGAGTTAGAATTGATGGAGAGGTAAGGGATATAGCAGAGGAGATTGAATTGGACAAGAATAAGAAGCACTCTATTGAGGTTGTAGTAGATCGTTTGATTATAAAAGCAGATTTAGAGGCAAGGCTTGCTGAATCTTTGGAGAGGGCTTTAGAGTTAGCAGAAGGGTTAGTAGTTATAGATGTTATTGATGGAGAGGAGCAGCTATTTAGTGAGAACTTTGCTTGTCCTGATTGTGGAATCAGCTTAGAAGAGCTATCACCGAGAATGTTCTCCTTTAATAGTCCATATGGTGCCTGTGATACCTGTGATGGCTTAGGAAATAAACGGGAATTTGATCCTGACTTAATCTTAGATTATGATAAGTCACTCAACGGAGGGGCTATCATCCCTTGGCAAGGTTCAAGTAGTACCTATTATCCACAGATTATCAATGCTCTAGCTTATAAGTATAATGTTGACCCTGATGCTCCTCTAAAAGAGGTTGATGAAGAGTTTATAAATGTGCTACTTTATGGAGATACAGGCTATGTTGAATTCGAATATACAAATCGTCGGGGTAGAACTAGAATGCACGAAACGAAATTTGAAGGGTTAATCGGTCTATTTCATAGGAGGGCAAGGGAGAGTAAGTCAGAGAGTGCCCGTAAAAGATTAGAGAATTATATGAGTATCAGACCTTGCCCTGATTGTGGAGGGAATCGTTTAAGACCAGAGAGTTTAGCAGTTACTGTGGATGAGAGGTCTATTGCCGAAATTAGCAATCTATCTATTGAAGATGCTTATGATTTCTTTACTAATCTTGAATTAGTAGGTTCTAAGAAGATTATTGCTACTGAAATCTTGAAGGAGATTAGAGCAAGATTGAGTTTCTTATTCAATGTAGGTTTAGGGTATTTAAACCTTAGTCGTAATGCTGGAACTCTATCTGGTGGTGAAGCTCAACGGATTAGATTAGCAACTCAGATTGGTTCTAGCTTGGTAGGTGTTATCTATATTCTAGATGAACCAAGTATTGGATTACATCAACGGGATAATGAACGTTTAATCAGTACTTTAGAGCATCTTCGTGATGTAGGAAATACAGTAATAGTTGTAGAGCATGATGAGGATACTATTAGAACAGCAGACCATATCCTTGATATCGGTCCTAAGGCTGGTCGCCATGGAGGAAGGGTAGTAGCAGCAGGTACTGCCGAGGAGATAATGGAGGTAGAGGAGTCTATTACAGGACAGTACTTATCTGGTAAGAAGAAGATTGAGGTACCTGTGGAGAGGATTAAACCTAATGGCAAGTATCTTGAAGTTAAGGGAGCAAAGGAGCATAACTTAAAAGATATAGATGTAAAAGTGCCTTTAGGGACCTTTACCTGTGTAACTGGGGTCTCGGGCTCTGGTAAGAGTACCTTAGTTAATAAGATTTTAAATCGTAAATTGATGCAAGAAATTTATAAATCTAAGTTAAGACCTGGTCGCCATGATGAAGTTCTAGGTATAGAAGAGGTGGATAAAGTGATTAATATCGACCAGTCACCGATAGGTAGAACACCTCGCTCTAACCCTGCAACTTATACCAAGGTCTTTGATTATATCCGTGATGTCTTTACTAAGGTACCTTTATCCCAAGAACGTGGTTATAAGAAAGGGCGTTTCAGCTTCAATGTTAAGGGTGGACGCTGTGAAGCTTGTAAAGGTGATGGTATCATTCAGATTGAGATGCATTTCTTAGCTGATGTCTATGTTCCTTGTGAAGTATGTAAGGGAGAGCGTTATAATAGAGAGACTTTAGATGTTAAATATAAAGGAAAGACCATTGCTGATGTCTTAGATATGACAGTAGAAGAAGCTTTAGAATTCTTTGAGAATATTCCTACTATCAAACGTAGACTTCAGACTTTATATGATGTAGGGTTGAGCTATATTAGATTGGGACAACCTTCGACTACCTTATCAGGAGGAGAAGCCCAAAGAATCAAGTTAGCAACTGAATTGAGTAAGATGAATACAGGAAATACTATTTATATCCTAGATGAACCGACAACAGGGCTTCATTTTGAAGATGTAAATAAGTTATTGCAAGTATTACAACGCTTAAAAGAAGGAGGCAATACCATTCTAGTAATTGAGCATAACCTAGATGTTATTAAGTCTGCCGATTATATCATAGACTTAGGTCCTGAAGGTGGAGTCAATGGTGGAGAGGTTATTGCTACAGGAAGTCCAGAGGAGGTAGCAAAAGTAGAAGGTTCATATACAGGACAATTTCTTAAAAAGGTACTTTAAAGGCAGTGGCGAGTTATGAGTAACGAGTGATGAGTAAAGCTTAAATAATTAGTTATTTTTCTTGATTTTTTACTCGTCACTATTCACTCGTTACTAATTACTGATCTTAAAGGATGATTAAGATGAAATTAAAAGAAAAAGTAAAAAATCTCCCTAAAGAGCCTGGTGTTTATCTAATGAAGGACAAGCTAGATAAAATAATTTATGTTGGCAAGGCCAAATCTTTAAAAAATAGAGTTAGCTCTTACTTTCAAAGCTCTAAGCATCAGAGGTTTAAGACCAAGGTATTAGTAGAGAATATCGTTGACTTCGATTATATCATCACAGATACTGAAGTAGAAGCTTTAATCTTAGAGAATAATCTAATCAAGAAATATCATCCCAAATATAATATTCAGCTTAAGGATGATAAGACCTATCCTTATATCAAGGTAACCTTAGATGAGGTATATCCCCGAATCTTTAAAACTAGAATAGTTAAAAGTGATGGGGCTAGGTACTTTGGACCTTATACTGATATCAAAGCTGTTAATGATATTTTAGAGCTGTTACATGATATGTTTAAACTACGAACATGTAAAAGGGATTTGACAGAGAAGAAAGAGGATAGAGCCTGCCTTAACTTTCATATTGAAAAATGTGTAGCACCTTGTATTAACGAAATTAGTGTTGAAGAATATAATAGATTGATAGAGAAATCTATTATGATTTTAGAAGGAAAAGAGGAGAATTTAGTCAAGGAATTAGAGGAGCAGATGAAACGGGCATCAGCAGAGTTGAACTTTGAGGCTGCTGCTAAGCTAAGAGACCAGATTAGAGCAATAGATAAGGTTACCCAAAAGCAGAAGATAGTCTCTGATAAGTTGATTAACCAAGATATTATCGCTTTAGCCCAAGCAGATAATGATATCTGTGTACAACTACTAATAGTCAGAAGTGGCAGATTAATTGGAAAAGAGGACTTTATCTTTGAAGAGAGCGATGATTTAAAAGAGACCTTAACTGCTTTCTTGCAACAATACTATGATAATGCCTATTATATACCTGAGGAGATTCTTTTAGAGATTGAGATTGAAGATTTAGATTTGATTAATCAATGGTTAACTAAACGTAAAGGAAGTAAAGTAGAATTAAAGGTTCCAAAGATTGGAGAGAAGAAAGAGTTAGTACAGATGGCTTATCGTAATGCCCGTTACAATCTAAAAGAGTACCGTTTTAAGCAGAAGTTTAAATCCCTTAAAGTAAGTAGAGGTGTGATAGAGTTACAAGAGCATTTAGGATTAGAAGAGATGCCTTATCGCATTGAGGGTTTTGATATCTCTCATGTACAAGGAACCGATACAGTGGCTTCAATGGTTGTCTTTGAGAATGGGCAACCTAAAAAGAGTGATTATCGCCGCTTTAAGATTAAGCATGGGCAAGGAAATAATGACTTTCTCTCTATGAGTGAGGTTGTTACTCGTCGCTATTCTAGATTATTAGAGGAAGGTAAACAGTTTCCTGATTTAATCTTAATCGATGGAGGAAAAGGTCAATTAGGGGCTGCTGTAGAAATACTACATAACCTCGGTAGATCTGAAGAACAACTAATTGGATTGGCTAAAAGAGAAGAAGAGGTCTTTTTGCCAGGACAGAGTGAACCAATTATTCTGCCTAGGGATTCTCAGGCTTTATATCTAATTCAACGGGTTCGTGATGAGGCTCACCGCTTTGCTGTAAATTATCATCGCAAATTACGTTCACGCCGTCTAACCCATTCGATGATAGATGAAATCCCAGGGGTGGGACCAAAGCGACGAGAGGCATTATTAAATTATTTCGGTTCTTTAGGGAAGATTAAGCAGGCAACCGTTGAAGAGTTATCAGAGGTTGAAGGAATTAGCGAAAAGACTGCTAGTCAAATTAGAGAGTATTTAGATAACCATATCGAACCTTAAATGGTGAGTAGTAAGTAGGGAATAATCAGTAACCAAATATTAAAAATCTGCTTACTTCTCGCTTCTTACTACTTACTAAATATAAAGAGGTGATTATTTTGAAGGCAATAGCTAGATTGTTAATTACTATGTTAGCTTTGATATTGACAGCAAAGATAGTTCCTGGTATCAGTATCGGAAGTTTAGGGGCAGGTTTTTGGGCAGCTTTGATTTTAGCCTTGGTAAATACCTTTATTAAGCCTATATTCACATTATTTACTTTACCCTTAACTATTTTAAGTTTTGGACTATTTTTATTTGTAATTAATGGGTTTATGTTATTACTTACAGCTAGTTTAGTGGCTAACTTTCATGTATCAGGTTTATTAGCTGCTATCTTTGGTTCAATTATTCTAAGTGTTATTAATAGTTTTATGTTAGATGTTCTTTATGATTAATAGGGGTATTGCGACAGTTTTACTTTTTAAAAAGCAAGCAAAAATCTTAGGTTCCGCCTAAGGGCGGGTTACGTTTTCAGCCCAAGACTACTTCTTCGGGTTTGAACAGATAACCCTTCGTGAAATTTTAATTTTTATGGTTCTCCTACGGGGCGTCCTTGATGAAAAAGTAACCAAACCTACAGGTTCATAAATTTATTACGGAAGGTTTTTAGTAAAAACCTGTAGGGAACCTTCCGTGGCAAAAACAGCCCAATCAAGAAGGAAATATACCTACGAGTCTAACCTACGGGTTTAAAAAGCAAACCCTTCGTGGTGAGAACCCGATCAAGACTATCCGTGGCAGAGCCCACTCGCTACGTAATCAACATTAATTGAAAATAAGATAGCTAAGATTCCTACTTCAAAGATTATCCTATTAATTATTATTCTTTTAGAATACTTGTTCCGCTTAAACATTAATTTCCTTCGCGTTTAAGGCCTTTTAAATATTAACTTTTAACTCTTAATTTTTAACTATAAAAATATCGCAATATCATTCAATTGTCTCAATTTTTATACTATTACCATTAGCGTTGCATTGTAAAGAAATAACAAAGGATTTTAACATTATAAATAATGATATTGATTGTTATAAAATCAAATATTATTAAAACTTCATATCATCATTCTTTTTATTGAAAAAATCTAAAATAATTTAGTAATGTGACATTAAAAATTCAAAAATAGAATAAATTTCTTAAGAAAGTTAAAGTAACTCTAAGTAAAATTAAATATTTTTTAAATTCAATGATCATTTAGCCATGTTATCCAATTAAATTTTCTTCTGATATGAGAAAAAATAGAATACTTTATCTTTCTAGTAAGCTGAAGTAATGTTCCTTTAAACTTAGATTGTTTTTGAATTAGCTTTAATATTACAAAAAGAATTATGGCAGTATAGATTTGAGTTAAAACAGCATTTTCATTTTGTCCAAAGAATCTTTTTATTTTCAAATGTTGTTTAATCCATTTAAAAAATAATTCTATTTCCCAACGCTCTTTATATAATTTAGCTATAACATGAGCATCTAAATCAAATCTATTAGTTAAAATATCAATTACTTTTTCTTTACTATCTCTATCAGTAATTTTGACTTTAACTAATCTCATTTCATGTTTCATTTTAGTTTTTGAAGTATAGTCACCTAACATAACGTCTGCATCTAATAAAATATTAGCTTCTATATCTTTAGAAGTTAAATTTATTGATCTAATAAATTCAATCTTAGTATTAGATTTTGCTCTTGTTACAAAGTAAATATCATTCTCTATAAAGTCATCGAATTTTTGATAATGAATATAAGCTCTATCAAAAAGATAAGTAACACTAGGATTTAGAGTTAAATTATCAAATACCTCTTTATCATGAACAATAGCATTAGTAATGATTATATTTTCGGGAGACTGAGTATTTAAATCATATAGAGTATGAAGTTTAATACCACCTTTACTACTTCTATATTTAGCCCAAGGAAATAATGATAAACATAAAGTTACAGTTGAAGAATCTATAATTTTTACTGAACCAATATCCTTTAGGGCTTTTCTAAGTCCTCTATTAGCTTTAAGTTTATCAAATAAATGTTGAAAAATTTCAAAGAATATTTGGTAATTTCTACTCTCATTTTTTCGAGATAGTTGAGACTTGCTTATTTTAGGTAAAACTCGATTTAGTCTTTTATTATCTTCTAATTCAGAAACAAAGTCTTCTAAGCTATCTTTTTCTGTTAGATGGTAGTATAACAAATACAATAAATGAACTTTAGTTGTTAGTTTTTGCACTTTATAGTCTGAATTATATTTATTGACTAGATTTCTTAAGAAATCTTTGTCAATTACATCTAGAAGTCTATTTAAAAGTATGGTACAATTATTCATAAATTGATTCTCCTTTGATTTTATGGATTTTTGTGCTGTCGGTACTTATCCATTTAATCAGAGGAGTTTTCTTTTTTCAATGGGTATTTTATCTAATTATCTAGATGCAACGCTAGTGTACTATTACTATAATATTAAATAAAGTTATCAAGGTGACCATACTCGGTCACCTTTTCTTTTTATCACTATCTAATCTTTCTGCATATAATGCTAATAACCAAAGGAAGGAGGAGATAATGTGGCAAAAAGTAGAATGAACTTTCGACCTAGATTGATTAAAAGGGTGATTCATCTCCAAAGGGAAGAGAGGGATAAGAGAGATGCCAAACAGGATTCCAATTGAGAAGTTGGTAGAGATTAATGAATATAGTCGTGAGATTGAAAGGACTATAAGCATACCAGCCGATTTACCAGAGATAGATGAGATTATAGATAGTGGAGCGAGGTTAGAGGTGATTAGGGCTACGCCAAGAAGTGGAGATGTTAAGATAGATGGAGTTTTACAATGGTTTATTACTTATCGTCCAGTAGATGATAGAAGTATAGTTATAACCTATCAGCGTACTGTTCAGTTTGATGAGATAGTGACCTTTGAAGGAGCGAGAACTGGTATGGAAGTTGATGTAGATATAATTCCAAGCCAAGTAGAGGCAACACAGGTTGGTGACAGGAGAGTGAGATTAATCTTTCCTGTAAAATATGAAGTTACAATCTATAGACAGGACAATTTAAGTTATATAGTTAAGGGGGCTGGCTATAAGATAATTACTAAGCCTTATCAGGTACAGAGAGGGGTTATTGAGACAGAAAGGGAGCTAACTATTAGTAGAACAGAGACTTTAGCTGAGACTATAAAGAGTTCTAGGGATATATTAGCGATGGAGTCGGAGTTAATAATCAATACTGTAGAGACTAGAAGGGATAGAGTCATTGTTAGAGGTGAGGTTATAACAACAGTTCTTTATATAAGTGATAATGGAGAGATTATTAGTAGGGATTTAAGAAATTATTTTGAGGAGAGATTAGAAATAGATGGTATTAGAGATGAGATGGAGGCCTATGTAGAAGGTATTATTCTCCAAGAAAATAGTATCTTCCAAGGGGCAAACAGAGTTAGATTTAATTATACAGTACAATTTAATATATTGGTAATTACTGAAGAACAAGTAGAGTTACCTGTTGAGATTATAGAGACAGATTTATACCCTAGAAGAGAGTATATCCTGGTGGAAAGATCAATCAAAGAAGATAAGACCAAGTTTTTAGTCAATAAAGAGACGGTTATTCCTGCAAATCAATCTGAAGCTTCTAAGGTAATTAGAAGCTCAGCACAGATTAATCAAGTAGATGTTGATAGATTGGATGATGGGATTATTATAGATGGGCAAGGAGAGATTAATCACTTATATGTATCTACTGCCCCTGAGCAACCTGTATATGCTGTAAGAGATAGCTTTTCCTTTAGCCAATTTATTGATATTCCCCAATTAGATGAAGATAATAGAGTATATGTAGAGGCAAGGGTAGACAGAATAAGAGCAACTTTAGAAGATAATAGAACTATCAATAACAGTATAATTATAGAAGCCAAAATATTGGTCACAGAGTTAGTGCGGGTGCCTGTAGTTGTAGATGTCAGTGATAAGGAAGAGATAGATAGTGGAGAAGTAGGAGAAGATAACCTTAGATATGTAGTTAAAAGTGGAGATTCGTTATGGTTGATTGCTAGAAAGTTTAATACAACTGTAGAAGCCTTAGTAGCTTTAAATAATATAAGTGATCCATCTAGTTTACAAGTAGGTCAAGAACTATTGATTCCAGAGTAAGCTTCTATTAGAGGGGGATAAACTATATCTTTAGAATTTAATTAAAAATTTGATTTAATAGTGTATAAATAAATTATTACAGGTGATAATATTTAGTGGACGCACGCAAATGGGTGATAGCTTGCATCTCCAAGTAAAAAACATTATCCTAGAAAAAGAAGCCACTTTGTTGTGGCTTCTTTTTGTTTTTTGAAAAAATATCATAGTGACTAAACTAATAATATAGGATATTTTGAGAATATATAGGTGATTTATCTAACTCTTTTTATGAATGAGGAATTAATAGAAGAGCTTGATCATAATGTCACAGAGTTTACAGCAATTGGTGAGAACATTTAAGGTATGATTAACTGTTAAGGAGCAAAGAATAATTGTTATAAAAGAATATATGACAAAAGAGCAGTGATAAGAGAAGCTTTTTTGCTAGTAAATTGTCAATACCCTACTAAATAATAGTATCTACATGGAAAATCCACTATTATAATGAATTAACATAATTAAGATAGGAGGAACAAAGATGAAAACTGAAAATTTTAAAGTAAAGGGTATGTCCTGTGAACATTGTAAAAGTGCTGTTGAATCTGCTTTAAAGAAAACAAAAGGTGTAGAGGATGCAAAAGTTGACTTAAAAGCAGGTAAAGTAGAGGTCAAATTTAATGAAGATGAAAGCAAATTGGATAAGTTAAAAGATGAGGTTCGAGCAGCGGGCTATGAAGTCAGCTAAACTCAAGACCATACCTATATAGGTGTGGTCTTTGCTTTAAATTTGGCTATAACTTTAAGATATTAATACGAACTTAAATTTTAAATTTCTCTAATTATATTGTATAATTTTAATATAGACTAGATTAGTAATTTTAGGAGGGGAGAATATGAGCTCATATAGTTCTGAAAAAGAACAATTGATTAATAGATTAAAGAGAATAGAAGGACAAGTTCGTGGTATACAGCGAATGGTAGATGAAGAGAAGTATTGTGTAGATGTTTTGACACAGATTGCTGCTGTAAAGGGGGCTTTAACTAAGGTGGGAATGACTATCTTAGAAAAGCACACCCATGGTTGTGTACAGAATGCTGTAGCAAATGAAGATGGTGATGAGGTTATTAATGAACTGATGGAGGTAATATTTAAATTTACTAAATAGTAAATTTAAATTTATCAATAAATAATGATGGTAGATTCTAATTACTAATTTTAAGAAAAGGGGAATGAATATGAGACAGTTTGCTCAGGTAATATCTGTTTTAGATAATGAGCATAAAGTAGAGGTAGTAATTAAAAAGCATTCCGCTTGTGGTAAATGTGGTGGTTGCCATAAAGGAGATGATATGAAATTAATAGTTGATAATGATCTCAAGGCTAAATTGGGAGATATGGTAATTCTAGAGATGGAGGAGAGTAGTCTGCTAAATGCTGCTTTATTCATCTATTTATTGCCCTTGGTGGGATTAGTAATAGGGTATCTAGCTGGAGTAGCTCTAGGAATAGATACAGAATTGGGTAGAATAGGATTGGGATTTCTATTATTTTTAGCATCATTTTTAATTGCAAGAGGATTTGGCAAGGTACAAGAGAATAAGTATAACTTAAAGCTAACAGGTATTTTAGATTAGTTATATTTAGTGAGATTAGATTAATGGCTGAATAATCAAATTTATAATTATAATTACAATAAATTTGAAGTTAAGCTTAACTAGACCTACTTAGATAGGTCTTTTTATAAATATCTCAAGATAATTATTGAGAAAAATATAAGGAGGAACAAATAAGATGAAATATAAGTTAATAGCAATTGATATGGATGATACTTTATTACCAAGTGGTTTAAGTATTTCAGCTAGAACTAAAGAGGCTATTAAAGCAGCAGAGGATAAGGGAATTAAGGTTTTAATTGCAACTGGACGAATGTTCTCTTCAGCATTACCACATTTAAAGGAGATGGGATTGCATGGTGAAGTCATTACATATAATGGAGCTTTAGTTAAGGAGATAGATTCAGCTAATACAATCTTACATAAACCAGTTGACTTAGTTTCTGCCCATAAGATTATTGATATAGTCAAAAAAGAAGACTTGCATTTAAATATTTATCTTGATGATATTTTATATGTCAATAAATTAGGTGCTGAAGCAGATTATTATGAACAAATCTCAGGGATAAAGCCTGTCTTGATTAAGGATGATCTTAATGATTTTCTGGACAGTCCTTCAACTAAGCTATTGATAGTAGAAGAAGATATTGAGAAAGCAGATGCTATAGAGGAGAGTTTAGAAAAGGAGTTTGGAGATATACTAAATATAACTCGTTCCAAACCTAAATTTATAGAAATTATAAATAAAGAAGTCTCTAAAGGTAACACTTTAGCCCAAATAGTAGAAAATTTAGGTCTTAGCTCTGAAGATGTAATTGCTGTTGGTGATAGCTTTAATGATTTAGAGATGATAGAGTATGCTGGATTAGGGGTAGCTGTAGCTAATGCTAGGGAGAAGGTAAAAGAACGAGCAGATTATATTACTAAATCAAATGATGAAGATGGTGTAGCCGAGCTGATTGAGAAGTTCATCTTAGCTGAAGAATAAAGAATTAATATTTCAAATGGTTTATTTTATCATATTTGGTTTAAATTATCATAATATAAATTAGGAGATGTAAATTGATTGGTCAGTTGATAATTTATAGAAAGCTAAATAGATGATTAGATATTTAAAAATATAATTAAATTTATACTTAAGCCGAGGACAGCTCAATATGAATTAAAATCTTTTAAAATATAGATTTCTTATAAAGGAGCAAATAAACCATAATGATTGTATAGGAGGAGGGGGTTAGAATGGAGTTAAATCAGATTTATAATAATGCTAGAGAGAAGATGAAGGGTTATTGCAAGGTATGCCCCTTTTGTGATGGAAAGGCCTGTCGGGGAGAGGTTCCAGGTATGGGGGGAGCTGGTACTGGATCAGCCTTTCAAGCAAATATAGAGGCTTGGCAGAGGTATAAATTGGAGATGAGAACAATTCATCAGGCTCAAAATCCTAACACTGAATTAGAGCTGTTTGGAGTAAAATTAACTACCCCTATTCTTAAGGCACCAGTAACAGGGAGTAGCTATAATATGGGAGGATCACTTTCTGAAGAGGAGTATGCCGATATAGTAGTTCAAGGAAGTAAAGAGTTTGGTACAATAGCTATGACTGGTGATGGTGCAGATCCTACTATGTATAATTCAGGGCTAAAAGCGATTAAACAGGCTGATGGTTTTGGTATAGCAATTATCAAACCAAGGTCACAAAAAGAGATTATTAAGAGGATAAAAGAAGCAGAGAAGGCAGGAGCCCTAGCGGTAGGAGTTGATATTGATGGAGCAGGGCTGATTACCATGGCTTTAAAGGGGCAACCTGTAGGACCTAAAAGTAAAGAAGAGATAGAAGAGTTGGTTAATAGTACTGATTTACCTTTTATTTTGAAAGGAATTATGACCTTAGATGAAGCAAGAATAGCAGCTGAGGCTGGAGTAGATGCTATTGTTGTTTCTAATCATGGTGGACGAGTCTTGGATAGTACACCTGGAACTGCTGATGTTTTAGCAGAGATTGTTAGCGAAGTAGGTGAAAGGATTAAGATATTAGTAGATGGAGGAATTAGATCAGGGGTAGATGTCTTGAAAGCTTTGGCGTTAGGTGCCAATGGGGTTTTAGTTGCTAGACCCCTGATTATTGGTGTCTTTGGCGGAGAAAAAGAAGGCTTTAAGATGATTTTAGATAAGATGACCACTGAGCTTAAGAAAGCTATGATTTTGACAGGATGTGAAAGCCTTGGAGCAGTTAAGGGGAATATTTTGAGAAAGGTTAATTATTAACTTTTACTTTTAAGCAGGATAATTTCTTTCTGTTATAGAAATTAAAGAAGTATGTAATTGCTGTTAAATTTAAGTTAAAACTTAGATTAAAACAATTAATGCTAGAAATAGATACTCAGTTTTTAAAATATTATTTATAGAAGGGGAAGGAAGATATAGTATGGTTGACAAAGAATTAAAGACATTAGAGGATGTAAACAATTTTAAAGTAGATGAAGATAGAGGTTTATTCTCTGCAACTCATGAAGAGATAGAGATTGGAGCAACAACAGATATTTATTTTATTAGGACCAAAGAAATATTAAATAAGATGAAATTAGAAGATACTATTGTTGTAGCTGAAATTTTTGCAGGTGGAGCTGGAGTTGTAGCAGGGATTGATGAGGCTTTAAACTTATTGAAGAAAAAAGATGTTAAAGTATGGGCTTTAGAAGAAGGGGAGCAAGTTGGAAGAAAAGATGTTGTAATGAGGATTGAAGGTGCTTACAGTGATTTTGGTATCTTTGAGACTGCAATTTTAGGAATATTGGCTAGCTCTAGTGGTTGGGCAACTGCAGCAAAAGAGTGTAAAGAGGCTTGTGGTGATACACCAATGTTATGTTTTGGTGCTAGACATGTACATCCAGCTATTGCACCAGTAATGGAGAGAGCAGCTCTAGTTGGAGGAGCTGATGGAGCAAGTTGTATTTTAGGGGCAAAGTTATTTGGCAAAAATCCTTCAGGTACTGTACCCCATGCTTTGATTTTGACCGTTGGTGATACTTTAAAAGTAGCTAAGGCTTATGATGAATTTATGCCTGATGATGCTGCAAGGATAATCTTAGTTGATACTTTCCAAGATGAAGCGGTTGAGGCTTTAAGGCTTGCTGATGCCCTAAAAGAGAATCTTGATGGAATCCGTTTAGATACAGCTTCTGAACGTGGTGGAGTAACACCTGGATTGGTTAAAGAAGTAAGGGCTAGATTAGATCAAGCAGGTCATAATCATGTAGATATCTTTGTGTCTGGTGGTTTGACGCCAGAAAGAATTATAGAGTTAAAGAGTTTAGGAGTTAATGGTTTTGGTGTAGGTAGCTATATCTCAGGTGCTAAAGCTATTGATATGACTATGGATATTAAAGAGATTGATGGTAACCCTATTGCTAAAAGAGGTAGAATCCCAGGCAAGACTGATAGTCCAAATTTAAAAAGAGTATTTTAATTTATAGCTTATGATAGTATGTTGACTGACATTAGAGTAGATAAATATTTTTCAGAATAAAATATTTATTTTCAAAGTTGCAGGATGTAAAGTCGATTATGTAGAAGTACTTAGATTTGTAGGATATAAATTTAATTTGTTAATTTTTAAAGTTCTTTCATAAACAAGCTGTTAGCTTAATGGTTAACAGCTAAATGCTTTATCAAATTTCTTTATTTTCTAATTTCTGTAGTAAAAGGATGGAGATTATGACTGTTTGGAATTTAGTTAAGAAGAGTTACAAAGAGATATATAGAAATCTTTTTTCTATAGTAGCTAGTAGTATGCTGTGGTTTTTTACTGCAGGATTATTGATTATTTTAAGTTACATAAGTATTCAAGTCGGATTTTATCTTCCTGTTGTAATAGGGTTAATTATAATTGGACCTATGACAGCACAGTCTTTTTATATTAGCAATAAAATTGTTAATTATAATCATATTTCAATAAAGGATTTTTGGATTGGAATAAAAAAATATTTCTTAAAGTCTTTGGTTATCACATGTTTATTTGCTATGATATTTTTTATTTTGATTATAGATTTTAAATTTCTTTTCAATTTTCAGCATAAAATTGGGATAATATTAACACCTTTATATATATATATATTAATATTTTTAGGTATGGTTAGTCTTTATATATTCCCTTTGATGATAGAGTTGGGAGAAGTGGCTGAAAACGATTCTATTTGGAGTATATTAAAGTATGCAAGTATGTTAACGATTAATAATTTATTATATACTTTATTTGTTTTCTTTAATATTATGTTATTTGGTATTTTAAATATTGTTATTGTATTTGGTTTACTTATATTGTTTATGGGTGGGATAGCTTTAATATCTAATAATGCTACTATTAATTTATTGGTAAAGTACGGTATCAAAAAGCAGGTTAATGGACCTTATAATTTTAAGTAATAATCAATAGTTCTACTATTGATCATATAATTATACATATATTAGGGAGGGAAATTTTTTGCAAAAAGAATATGTGGTTGGTGTAGATTTAGGTGGAACAAAGATTTTGACTGCAGTAGCTGATTTAGAAGGGAATATTTTAGCCAGAGTGAGAAAGGATACAGAAGCTGAAAAGGGAAAAGAAGCAGTTATCCAAAAGATTAAAGATACAGTTTATGGGGTTATAAAAGAGACTGATATAGATTTATCCCAGGTTAAAGGGATTGGTTTAGGGGTACCAGGACCTGTTAATATCAAAAAGGGTGTTATTAAACATACTCCTAATTTAAAGTTAGATAATGTTAATATTATCGAAGAATTAAGAGAATTAGATACCCCTATCTTTTTAGAGAATGATGCTAATGCAGCTGCTTTAGGTGAAAAGTGGTTTGGTGCAGGAAAAGCAGCAGAAAATATGATTTATATGACTGTAAGTACTGGGATTGGTGGAGGAGTTATAATTAATAAAGAGATATTCCACGGTGCTGGTGATGCTGCTGGTGAGATAGGTCATATGACTATTATTCCTGACAGTGATGTTCAATGTGGTTGTGGTAATTATGGTTGTTGGGAAGCTATTGCTTCTGGGACTGCTTTAGGTAGGCTGGGAAGAGAAGCAGTGGAAGCAGGTAAAGATACTTTAATGAGTAAACTTGTTAATGATCCTTCAGAAGTTAATGGAGCAGTTGTAGCTAAGGCAGCAGAAAAAGGTGATAAGGTAGCAAGAGAGATTATGGATAAGATTGCTGATTATTTAGGAATAGGAATGGCGAGTTTAATTAATATATTCAATCCCGATACTATAGTTATAGGTGGGGGAGTATCCCAATCATGGAAATTGATTGAGGATAAGGTAAACTCGACTATAAAAGCAAGAGCAATGAACTCTTTAATAGAAGATGTTAACATTATTACAGCTCAATTAGGCAGTGATGTTGGTGTATTGGGAGCAGTAGCTACTGCTTTAGCTGAATTAGATTTGCTATAATCTTTTTAAAATCGGTTATATATCAGAGAAATTTATAAATTTCTCTGATTGTAATAAATTAAATAAATTTCAAGGGGGTTGTTGGTATGGAGAATATAAATTTAGACAAAACGGCTTTTCAGATTACTTTACATGGGGGAAATGCGAAGGATTTAGCCAATGATGCATTGGTTGCAGCAAAAAAGGGAGACTATGAGCAAGCGGAGAATTTATTAGCAGAAGCTGATAAGGAATTTAACCTTGGTCATGAAGTACAATCTAAGGCTATGCAAAAAGATGATAAAGATAATAGAATAGTTCCTACCTTATTGTTAGTTCATGCAAAAGATCATTTAATGGCTGCTAAAACAGAAATCAAATTAATTAAAGAGTTAATTGAATTACACAAAAAATTAGACAAATAGTAAGTAGTTAAAAGTGGGTAGTAAAGATTAAATAGTTACATTTTTACTACTCACCAATTACCACTGGTTACTTACTGCTTAAGAGGTGGAATAATGAATAGCATATCTGTAGAAAAGATAGTAGAACATTTTCATCTACAACAGATTAATCAGATACCAATTGAAAATGTAATTCTGGTTAGTGATATTAAAAGACCGGGTCTAGAGTTAGCTGGATTTTTTGATTATTTTACTCCTGATAGAGTACAAGTTTTAGGAAGAACAGAGCTTTCGTTCTTACAAGAATTACCAAAAGAGTTATTGATTGAGAGGTTAGATAAATTTTGTAGCTACGATATCCCTTGTATTGTTATTGCTAGAGGGTTAGAGCCACCACAAGAGTTAATAGACTTATCTCAAAAAAATCAGATTCCGCTACTTAGTACAGATTATTCTACAACTAGCTTTGTTAGTAGATTGACTGATTATTTAGAGAGTGAATTTTCGCCAGAAGTTACTAAACATGGAGTTTTAGTAGAGGTTTATGGTGTTGGAGTATTTATTAAGGGTGACAGTGGAATTGGTAAGAGTGAAAGTGCCTTGGATTTAGTAAAGAGAGGGCATCGACTGGTAGCCGATGATGCAGTTATAATAAGAAGGTTTATGAGAGGTGCTCTTGTTGGGCGTTCTCCTGAAATTTCTAAACATTATATGGAGTTAAGGGGTTTAGGAATTATTAATGTAAGAACACTCTTTGGTGCTGGAGCTGTTAGAGAAGAGCAGTCTATAGATTTGATAGCTGAATTAGAAAAATGGGATAATGCTAAAAATTATGATAGATTGGGTATTCAAGATGATACTGAAGAGATTTTAGATGTTACTATACCTAAAGTAACTATACCAGTAAGACCTGGTAGAAACTTAGCTATGGTTATGGAAGTAGCAGCAATGAATTATAGGTTAAAGAGTACAGGATATAATGCTGCCCAAGAGTTTACTAAGAGATTAGAAGAGACTCTTAGAAGTGAAAATTAATCATAAGTAAGGCTTACCTATAATAAAAATAAGAACAATGGGGTGAATATAAGGTGAAGTTAAATGAATTTACAGTAGAGGATATTGTTAGAATAGATGGTGGAAGAGAATTAGGAAAGCTTGCTACAGTTTTATCTATGGTAGATGATAAACATGATGATATGATAGTAGAAGCTATAATTAATGAAGGTTTTGGTGCTGTTATCACTCGTGCAGGAGGTAAAGGGGAAGATTTAAAGAATAAGGTGTTACGTAATGCTTTAGGTGCTGCTGTCAAGGGTGATGTAATAGATGATGGTATCCAAGATCGCCGTGTATTGACTAGATGTGTTGAGCGTGCTTTGGTTGGGTTGAATGGACCAATGAGTAGCATCTCTGGTGCAGGAATTAAGATTGGAATAGTAAAGAAAGATTCTCATTTAGCTGTTGCTATTCATGGTAAGATTGGGATACCAGGTTTAGATATTGATCATGAAATTTCTGGACTTGGTGTTCATTATTATGGTTTAGTTAATAATGATTAAATATTCTGGATTTATATTTAATTGTTAAAGTAGATTGTTAACTATATAATATATATAATAAAATGGTAAATATTTCATACTAGCAATTATAAATGAACTTAAAAAATTAAAAAGGTTTTGCCACAGATAAACACGGATCTTCACTATAATATTTATTTTTTAATTGATTCCCTATTTATGTGTATCTGTGTTAATCGGTGGCTAATTATTTAATTTTTGTCTTATATGGATTAAATTGAATTTTTCCATAAAATTAGTTCAAAAAGATTATCAGACACAAACTAAATAGTAAAGAAATTTTTATTACTAAAGATTTTAAATTGAGAACTAAGTTACCCCAAAAGTATTTCCTCAGAAAAGAGCATTTCTTAGGGCGCTGTGAAAGTTAATGCCTAGAAGATTTTTTACTGTTTTTTCTGAAGATTATTAATTAAACTCATATAGATTGAGTTTTCGTTAAGTTTTAATTAATTATTAAAAGAATTGTTGTTAGCTATATATCCTAAAGGAGAAATAACTAAGAATTGGTCTTGCACTAAATTAAGACAAAATTAATTTAGCTCTGTTGGTTATTTTTCGATAGAAATGAAAATAATAAAAAAATTAAAATTTAAGCAGGAATTTGAGATAATATCAACAAATATATAATTACAGTAAAAAATAATTTACTATAATACAAATCTAGAGAGATAATTTTGCTCTATATATTTTAAATTATAGTTACAAATAAAAAAGTAATAAATAATATAAAATAATAATTGAAAAAAAATGTTTTTTATGGTATAATCATCATATAACGTAATAAGTTTATTGATATCCGTTTTATTTTCTTCAAATTTAAGATTTAATTGTAATCATTAAAATTATAATTAAATTGAAAATAAATATTTTTAATAATTGAATAGGGATAATTTTTAATATAAGTTTAGAATACCCATATAATAGATCTGTGTAAGATAAGATCGATTAATATTGGGTGTTTTTTTGTTTAATGGCAAAATTTTTGTTTATCTATTAAGTGAAAATATATTAATTATTTCTGTAGTAGTTTTTTAGAAGATGTATGATGATATTTTCTTCTTTGTGAAAACGAAACCATGAAATTATTACCTTTAATTTATCTATTAAGGGATTCTTTAGAGTATATAATAATGGTTACTTATTTTTTTGTGTGAAAACGAATCCATAAGATCATTAACATTGATTTGTTCTAGTAAGAAACTTTTTAAAAGATATAATAGTTGTTTATTTTCTTAATCTATGAAAACGAAACCACACAGGGTGATCATCTTTAGTTTATTAATTGAGATGATATCTTCTGTTATATTATTCCCTTTGGTTTAAGGGAACTATTAAGATAGTTAAGCTTATATCTGTTGATTATATCTATGCCCTGATATGTTGTTGTGATATATCAAAATTTAGCTTAATACTTATATCAGTAATCTTAACACCAATATTATGGTTTATAGCTAATTTAAAGGTAAGGGTATAGAAATCAATATAAATTTCATTCTGTTAAGGGGGTGATGGCTACATAATTAGTTAGAAATTGGATTCATTTATAATTTTAATTAAAAACTTAAAAAATTTAGGGGGGATTGAATTGAAGAGAAGATTTAGTTTATTTTTAACAGTGGCATTAATGCTTACATTAGTTACAGTACCGGCTTTTGCAAAAACTTCAGTTAGAGCTGGAGATAATGGAAAAGTAGAAGTAACATTTACTTATGCAGGAAATCTTGATGCAAATGCAGTTTATGTAGCTGGGGAATTCAATAACTGGTTACCAAACTTCCCAACTTACAAAATGAAGAAGGAAAATGGTGTATGGACACTTACTACTCAATTAGAGAAAGGTAAGTATCAATACAAGTTTACCGTATATGGTGGTGGAATGTTACAATGGGTTGCAGATGAGGATGCAGCAAGCTTTGCACCTGATGGATACGGTGGACAGAACTCTGTTGTAATTGCTGACCCTAACGCTGGTTTAGCTGATCGTATTGTTGCATTAGAGAAGCAGATGGCAGTAACTAATATTGGATTTAATTATAGTGGATATGCTCGTGCTGGAGTTCTAATGAACTCTAATGGTGGAGCTCAAGATACTCACATTGGATTATTCCCAGATTTTCATTCAAGATGGAGATTAGGAAATGAGCCTGATACTTATGTAGAGCAAGTATTTGAAAAGAAATTTACTGGTGATAATGGTTCTTGGATGAATGCTCATATGCTTTTAGCTAATAAAGTAACAGATTATCAAAGTTATAATAATGATGCTGATGAAGATGCTGCACTTCGTGAAGCTTATGTAGAAGGTGGGAACTTTGACTTTGCTCCTAGTTTAACTTTCTGGGCTGGTGAAAGATATTATGGAAGAACTGATATCCATATTACTGATAATCGTTGGAGAGAATTAGATGGTTTCGGTGGTGGAGTAAGTGGTATTGATGCTGGAATTGGTAAATTAGCAGTAGCTTATATTACTCGTGGTACTGATGATGGAGTAGCACCTGTAGCTGATCTTGGTGAAAAGGTACAACAAAATATTGACTTAAGATTAACTGAAATTGCTGTTCCAGGTGGAAATTTAGAGTTTGAACTTAGAAGAGCATGGCAAAATGATGCAGACAGTGCTAATGATAGAGATGGTATTGAGTTAACTGCTGCATATAATAGAACTGACTTCTTTGGATTTGCAAATGGATTTACTACAATAGCAGTTCAACATGGTAATGATATTGCTGCTGATTTAGGTAATCCAGTTGGATATACTAGCAAAGATGCTAAAGGTACTGCATTAGTTGCTTATGGTTTAGGTAACTTTGGCAAGTGGGATATTATGCCACAAATAGTATACGAAAATATTGATAAACAATATGGATCTAATGATGTAACTAATATGATGATTGGTGCTAGAGTTGTTCGTTATATTACTGATAACTTCTCTATGCAATTTGAATATGGTTATGAGCATCAAGATAATGAGAATTATTGGATTGTTGATAAAGATGGAGATTCTGCAGATTATACTGTAAACAAGTTTACAGTTGCGCCTACAGTTAAGTTAAGCAATAGTTTCTGGGGACGTCCAGAGTTAAGAGTATTTGCTACTTATGCAACTGTTGATGGAGAAGCTACTTACCAAAGCTGGGATGGTGCATATGCAGGTAACCCATTAGGTGGAGCTTATGGTGAAAAAGATGATGATGCAGTAACTTATGGTATGCAAATGGAAGTTTGGTGGTAAAAACCACTTTAAGACCCTATCTTTAGCATAGGGTCTTAATCCTATTTCTAAAATCTACTAACAATAATTACAATTTTTAAAAACTAAAGGGCAATGTTGAGCTTAACAACCCCGGTATGCAAGGTTTGATTACTAGCATATCGGGGTTGTTTATTATTTTATATCTGTATTATAGAATAAATATTTAGGACTTATATTATAATCATAATTATATATTTTTAATATTATTCAATTTTAGTTTCTGATTATTAGATACTGAATTTATAAGAAATTGTCTAATAGAAACGGTTAGAGCTAATAAATATACTAATTTATTCAACTAATCTAATGGAGGTAGGAATCTATGCTGAAGATATCAAATAGTAGGAAGATTATTTTACTGGCTATACTCCTATTAAGTTTAGGGGTATTTGTAGGATGCAGCAGTGACGATAGTAGTGAAGCTGCTTTATTCATGTTAACGGACTCAAATCCTAACGATGGATCTACTATATCTGCTGATATTACAGCGATAACTTTAGAGTTTAATTATGAGTTAGCTAGTAGAGAAATTGCTTTATTAGAGGGTGAAAACTCTATTTCAGGTATTACCTCCAAGATAGATGGGAAGAAAGTAATTATTAGTGGATTTGAATTGACTAAATCTACTTCTTATAAGTTAAATTATACAGTTAGTAATAATGATGGAAAGAGTATAAATGGAAGTATTAAATTCTATACAGATGCTACCCTTCCTGATATTAGTAGTCTTAATAATCCAAATGAGACTATGATGCAAGTCTTTTATTGGGAGATGAATGAAGGTGAATATGCAAGTAATTATCCAGAAGAGGCTAATTTGTGGAACTTACTTGTTGATAGAGCAGGTGACTTGGCGAATGCAGGTATTACCTCACTGTGGTTACCTCCTGCTAATAAGGCTTGGGGTGGAATAGGTGTAGCTGCAGATAAAGATGTTGGATATGGTACCCACGACCTTTGGGATTTAGGAGAGTTTGATAAACAGGGAAGTATTAGAACAAAGTATGGAACTAAAGCCCAATTGTTAGATGCGATTGATGCTATTCATGCTGCTGGTATGAAGGCTTATTATGATATTATCTTCAACCATAGAATGGGAGCTTATAATAAAGATGCAGATGTTAAATTAAGTGTTAATAGTCCTGATAACGCAGGTGGCACAATTGATGCTTGGACTAATTTTACTTTAGCAGGTCGTCAGAAATATTATACCCAAGAAAAATGGGGCAATTTATGGCATGACTTTAAATGGGATTATACTGCCTTTGATGGTGTGGACTATGATGACAAAACTCAAGCTAATGGATTGTATCTGTTTGAAGGTAAGACATGGGGATTGGTTCCAGATGATCCTTGGATGAGAGAACCAGAATACTTAATGGGAGCAGATGTGGATTACTATAATTATCCTAATGGTTATGATGGTATTCCTAAGCCAAATAACAATGTAGTAGATGAGATGAAGGCTTGGGGGGAATGGATTACTAAGGAGATTGGATTTGATGGTTTCCGCATTGATGCAATTAAACATGTTGACAGTACTTTTATCTATGAGTGGATTGATTATGTTCAGAATGCAACTACTAAGGATTTGTTCTTTGTAGGAGAAGCATGGATTGAAGATAGCTCTGCTCTAAAGTTATATCTTGACTTAGTTGATGGAAGAGCTAATATCTTTAATAAGAGTGAAAAATCTGATTTAAGAGTATTTGATTTCCCATTAAGAGCTAAATTTAAAGATATGAGAGATGGAAATGGTGCCTTTGATATGTCAAGTTTAAGTAATGCTGGTTTAGTCAATGATTCAACTTATGGTAATAGGGCAGTTGCTTTTATAGATAACCATGATACAAGTGGTTCAAATGCAGAGAAGTATGGTAAGAGAGGAATTGATAAGTATAGCTATCAAGCTTATGCATATGCTTTAACTAGAGAAGGTACAGTGCCTACTATCTTTTGGAAGGATTATTACCAACATGGTATGAAAGCTGGATTAGATAAATTAATCAAAGCAAGAAAGTATTATGCTTATGGAACAGGTTATGAAGTAGCTAATAATGATAATGATGTCTACTCTTATGTTAGAGAAGGATTAGTTGATATCCCAGGAACTGGATTAGTGATGATGTTATCTGATGGAACTAGCGGAAGTGAATCTATTAAAAATATCAATTCCCGTCAGCCTAATACTACCTTTACAGATATAACTGGAAATGTAGCTGGAACAGTAGTAACAGATGAGCAAGGTTATGGAGATTTTAAGGTTATTCAATCTGAAGCTAAAGGTTGGAGTGTTTGGGTTCCAGTTATAAATTGATAAAACGTTTCTTTATTATCTATAGATATCAAACTTTAGAATGAAATATAAAACTAATCTACCTCACCCTTAGCCTCTCTTCT
This sequence comes from Orenia metallireducens, assembly GCF_001693735.1. Lineage (GTDB taxonomy): Bacteria > Bacillota > Halanaerobiia > Halobacteroidales > Halobacteroidaceae > Orenia > Orenia metallireducens. The sequence goes on along the minus strand of NZ_LWDV01000010.1, from coordinate 362,386 downwards.
CATACCAGAAGAGGGGAACAAAATATGTTTTAGTTCTCTCCCTTTGGGTTTATCGACCACTTCGTAATAAAAAGAATTTCCTAAGGTAGGAGAGAGCTAGGGAAATTATACTTTATAATCATTTTTAATAAAGTATAATGGCCATGGAGAGTCTCTTGAGACTTGTAAGGAGTGAGGTATGAAAATGGTTTTAAATTTTTTATAAAATTACACTTTAGAGTTGTTTATCTCTCTATATAAAAAGTAATAAGTGTAATAATAACAGATAATCTTATAAGTATATAAATTTTAGCTAGTTGACACATTGTTTATAATCAGTATAAATGTGGTTAACAGCGAGTGCTTAATCTTTAGGTTTACAATAACAGTAAATAATAGTATAAGTTTATAAGAAAACGTATCTATGGAGATTTTATATCTTTAGGATATGTTTTTATTTTTGTTATGGTTAATTACAGATGTGAGTTTGGGGGGTGATAGAATATATAAGGAAAAATTTTTGAATTTAGAGATTTTAATTCTGTATTATATAAAGAGTTGATTAGAGGAGGGTTTTATTTGAAAAGATTTTTTAGTTTATTATTGATTTTAGTTTTAGCCTTTGGATTGGTAGGTTGTTCAAGTGGTAGTGATGATGGACCAGGAGATGTTGGTAATGTAATCGTTAAAACTTCAGACATTGAAATTGATTCTAGTCTTGGTGCTAGTAATCTTGATCTCAGTTTAGCAACAGTTAGTGTAGCAGGAAAAACAGGTACTTTAGATAAAACTATTGCTGATGTGCCAAAAGGAACTCATACATTAACTGTTTTAGTAGTGGATGAGACTATAGAATATTTTGGAGAAAAACAAATTACAGTTACAGCAGGAGAAGATAATTTTGTTGGAAGAGTAGTTATCAATCAAAAACAGACATATATCCCTAAAGGACATGTATTAGTCCATTATCAAAGAAATAATGGAGATTATGAAAATTATACGTTATGGTTATGGATGGACGCAGATTGGAGCTCTAGTGAGGGATGGCCCCATGGACTACAGAAGTCAGGTGTTGATGACTTTGGAGCATACTATTATGTTCCTGTAGTTGAAGATGCTAGTAGTCTTGGTTTTGTTCCTGTAGATGAAGTGATTGGTGATGAAAGTAAGGATGCAGGAGATCATATCTTTAGTTTCTTACGCGATTTCAAAGAATTATGGGTATTTGAAGGTGATAGTACTGTTTACACAAGTCCTGATAAGGAGATACCATCAGGACTATTAAGTGGAGAAGTTGTATCCCCGACAGAGATAGAATTATCTTTTACAGATACTACAGATCTTACTCAGACTTTATTATCAGTAGTAGATAAGAATGGTAACGAGGTAACTATAGATGATTTCCAAATCATTGATAGTATGACAGCAGTAGTTGTATCATCTTCTTTAGATGTAGATAACCAAGCTCCTTATACTGTAACTTATGATGGGAAGATAGTAGAAGCAGCTGCTGGAGCTAGGTACTCTGATTCTTTAACTGCTTATGATGGAAACGATTTAGGTGCTATTTATAATAGTGATGGAACTGCCCAATTAAACTTATGGGCGCCTACAGCAACTAATGTTGAAGCTGTCCTGTATGATAAAGCTGACCAAACTGTAGAGCTTGCGACAGTTCCTATGACAAAGGATACTAAAAGTGTATGGAGAGTAACTTTAAATAGCAACAATACAGGTGTTAGCGATTTAAGAGGTTATTTCTATCAATATAAAGTAACAGTAGACGGTCAGACAAAATTGGCTTTAGATCCATATGCTAAATCAATGGCTCAATTTAATGTAGACACTAATGGTAATGGAGACGATACTGTTGGAAAGGCTGCTATAGTTGATCCATCTTCTGTAGGTCCAATTCTTGATTTTGCAACTTTACCTTCTAATTGGAAGAGAGAAGACTCCATAATTTGGGAGATTCATGTAAGAGACTTTACTTCTCAAGAAGGACTTAGTCTTACAAATAATTTTGGAACATATGCAGCATTTACTGAAAAATTACAATATATCAAAGACTTAGGGGTAACCCATATTCAACTGCTTCCTGTGATGTCTTATTATTATGGAGATGAATCAAAATCAGGAATAAGAGAAACAGAGTACGATTCAAATGGTAATAACTATAATTGGGGATATGATCCTCATAGTTACTTTGCTCCAGAAGGAATGTATTCAGAAGATTCTACAAATCCTGAATTAAGAATTACAGAATTAAAAGAGCTTATTAAAGCTATCCATGATAATGGTATGGCAGTAACTCTTGATGTTGTATATAACCATATGGCAGCAACTGATATTATGGATAGAATCTATCCAGGTTACTATTTTAGAGAAGGGGCTAATGGATCTGGATGTGGAAACGATACTGCTTCTACTCATGCAATGATGAGAAAACTAATTATAGATTCATTGGTTTATTGGACTAAAGAGTATAAAGTAGATGGATTTAGATTCGATTTAATGGGATTAATTGATAGTGAAACAATACAATCAGCATATGATGCTGTTGCAGCAGTAAATCCTAATACATTATTTATTGGTGAGGGTTGGAGAATGTATACTGGTCCTGAAGGAACTGTAGGGGCTGACCAAGACTTTGTTGCTAGCACAAATGATGTAGCGGTATTCTCTGATGAGATTAGAAATAACTTGAAGTCAGGATATGGAAGTGAAGGTCAACCTATGTTCATTACAGGTGGGGATAGAAGTATTGAAACTATCTTTAATAATATTAAAGCTCAGCCTAGTAACTTTACTGCCGATGATCCAGGTGATGTTGTACAGTATATTGCTGCTCATGATAACTTAACTTTACATGATGTAATAGCTCAATCAATTCAAAAGTCACCTGCTGATTCAGAAGCAGAGATTCAAAAGAGAATCAGACTTGGAAACGCAATTATCTTGACAAGTCAAGGTATCTCCTTCTTACATGGAGGGCAGGAATATGGAAGAACGAAAGAGTGGAAAGTTTCTGGAAGCCCTGAAGGTGAATATACAGAGGTTTCAGCAACAGGAGATGTATTTATCCATAACTCCTATGACTCTTCTGATGTAATCAATGCCTTTGATTGGAATGCAGCAACTGGAAATACAGTTCAAAGTGAGACTATGGAGTACACTAAAGGTCTTATTGCATTAAGAAAATCAACAGATGCCTTTAGATTAGGAAGTAAGGCTTTGGTTGATTCTAATGTAGAGCTTGTTTATCCAGATATTTCTGCAAGTGATAAAATAATAGCTTATAAGGCAACAGCTACAGATAATACTGCATACTATGTATTCGTAAATGCTGATACAACTTCAAGAGACTTTACAGTAACAGAAGATTTAACAGCTGGTACAGTTCTTGTAGATAATGATGAATCTGGGGCTACAGCTGTATCAGCTATATCAGGTGTAACAGTAACAGCTAATACAGTAACTGTAGATCCATTAACTGCAGTAATTATAAAAAAGTAGATTAAATTAATATGACAAGAGGGGTTAACCCCTCTTGTTATGTTATTAAGGTATAAGTGTATTTGAAATATTTTAATTAAATCATTAACTAAAAAGAGGTTCCTGAAATTTCAGAGGTTTCTTTTTTAGTTAATTAAAACTGCAAGAAAATTATAATAAATAAGGCTAACTATAATTGCAGGAGAATAAATAGATTTAGAGAATAAAAAAATTAAGATAATAAAATAGAGAGGAGAACTATAAATGACAAAAAAGGTTACTTTATATGTTTTAATTACAGTTTTGATTTTAGCAGTAATGATAACAGGTTGTAAATCAAATAATGATCAATTTGCTCTTGTTGCTTCTGATTTAACAGAACATAATCTTGAGGCTTTGGATTATAATTTAGACAAATTTAAACTAGAGTTTAATCAAGAGGTTGCTGAAGTGAAGGTATCTTTAGTTAAAGAAGATAGTAGATACAAAATTAATACTAATATAGATGGTAACACCGTTACTTTAACGGACTTAAATTTAGAACCAAGAACAAGTTATCAGTTAGTTATTAATATTAAGGCTATAGCTGGAGGTGAGCTATCTAGTACAACTAACTTTACTACTGATAGGTCTTATCCAAAGATAAAAGAGTTTAATAAGACACTTATGCAAACGTTTTATTGGGAGATGAATAAAGGAGAGTATAAAGAGAAGTACCCAGAAGAGGCTAAATTATGGAATTTACTTGCTGATCGTGCAGATGATTTAGCTAATGTTGGTATTACTGAATTATGGGTACCAGCAGCTAATAAAGCTCATGAACAACAGGATGAAGGCTATGGTACTTATGATCTTTGGGATTTAGGAGAGTTTGATCAAGTTAATACAGTGAGAACTAAATATGGGACAAGAGAAGAGTTGGAGAAGGCTATAACTAAGCTTCATCAAGAGGGGATTAAGGTCTATTATGATGCAGTATTCAATCATAGAATAGCTGCTGGATATGAGAATGTAGAAGACTCTATCTTGGCATCTGGAGAACAAGTAAAGACCTATACTAAATTTTATCCACTTAAAGGTAGGCAAAAGTATTATAGTAAAGCAGATCAATGGAAATGGGATTGGCAAGCCTTTGATGGTGTAGATTATGCTGTTGACAAAGGTAATATGGCTCCACAGAACTTCAAAGGGAAGGAATGGGATAATACTTTTGAGAAAGATTACTTGTTGGCTGCAGATGTTGATTATCAGAATGAAAATGTTAAAGATGAGATGAAGGAATGGGGAGTATGGATAATAAATGATATAGGTTTTGATGGATTTAGATTAGATGCAGTAAAACACATAGATTCTGATTTTATTAGCGAATGGTTGACATATGTTCAAGAGAATACAGACAAAGATGTATTTGTTGTAGGAGAGGCTTGGATAGAGAATACTATGGGCTTGACCTTTTATCTTTATGGTATAGATAACTCTGATTATACTGTTTTTGATTTTCCTCTAAGAAATACTTTTGAAAATTTAAGATCAGGAACAATGAATATGACTGCTTTAGGTAAAGCTGGTATGGTCAATAAGACAGGATTTAAAGATAGAGCAGTTACATTTATTGATAATCATGATACTGGTCGTGACCATGTAGAATATAAGGCTCCAATCAATAATAGAAAATATCAAGCTTATACCTATATCTTAATGAGAGAGCATGGACTTCCTATGGTTTATTGGAAAGACTACTATCAAGATGGAATGAAAGAGAATATAAATAAATTATTGAAAGCAAGAAGATACTTTGCTTATGGTCCAGGTCATGAAGTGGATAATAATGATATAAATACCTATTCTTATGTCAGAGCAGGATTAGCTGATATTCCAGGAACTGGTTTAGTGATGATGATATCCCAAGGTGTCTCTGGTGATATAACTACTAAGCGTATAAATTCTACTAAACCTAATACAGAATTTTATGATATTACAGGTAATATTGAAGGAAGAGTTATTACAGATGCAGAAGGTTATGGAGAGTTTAAGGTAAAAAATGATGAAGCAACTGGTTGGAGTGTTTGGGTACCAGTTGAATAAAGGATAATAGGTATAAGCAACACTGTTAACTTAAAAAAGTGCCGCAATAGATCTTTAATATATGAGCTTTTATATTACTAGAATATTTTAATTCGGGAATAGATTATTATATCTATTCCTTTTTTATTTCATATTACTCTCTTATCTCTCATAAGAATAAAGTGAGGAATTTGTTTTTCAGTTATCTAATGATTTATTATTGTAACTTTAATAAGATATTTGATTTTAGAGATAATAGTTGTTGGATAAAGAGGAAAATGTATGATAAGGAGAGATATTCTTATGAGAAAAATAAAGCTTATCCTAGCTATCTTTTTTATTATATTCTTTTCATCATATATAGTTAGAGCAGAAGAGAATATTATATTTGAAATGAATGACCCAGTAGGTGATGAATATGGACCTGGGACTTATACTTATCCTAAAAATGAGCAGTTTAGCCCTTATGAAGGTCTTTTTGATTTGACTTATTTTAAAGTAGAAGATGGTGGAGAAGATTATAATTTTTATTTCAAATTTGTGTCTTTAACCAATCCTTGGCATGCCAAATATGGATTTAGTCATCAATTAATCCAACTCTATATCAGTAATGGAGAAGAAGGAAGTTTAGAGACTTTTAAAAAAGGAGCAAATGTTAAATTTGAAGATAGGCATCCTTGGCAGAAGTTAATTAAGGTAACAGGTTGGTCTCTAGAAGTTTTTGATTATCAAGATGATGTAGATGAAGATAGAAGGATAAATGAGGATAGAATAGGCGTCTTAGATGATAAGAAGACAATTAAAGTTAGTGTCCCTAAAAATCTTGTAGGGGATTTGACTGAAGCACAATATTATCTATTAATAGGGTCTTTAGATGGTTTTGCTTATGATAATTATCGAGAAGTTGTTAAGGATTCTCAAGGATGGAAATTTGGTGGTGGAAGTAATACAGATATCAATCCAAATGTGATAGATACTTTAGTTCCAGAAGGTATGGATCAGAGAGAAGTATTGGGAGGATTTGATTTAGAGAGTGGAGAGTTATCAACTTTACGTGCAGTTGGAGTAGAGTTAGAATTACACTGGAAATTTACTATCATCTTTGGGTTCCTAATTATCTTAGTAGCTACTATAATTGGTACTGGAATTAAATATGTAGCTAAAATGTTTAGCAATTACGATTAGTTATTAGATGGTTTGTTATTTTTCTGTTTATCTTTAATCATAGATTATTTTTAAAACTTAGTTATATGTTTATGTGAGTAATTATAATAATGTTAAATTCCCTCTATTATTTATATCAGTAAAAATTACCTCTCATAAAGTAAGTTAGATTGCAAATGCTATAAATAGTTAATTAGAATAAAGGAGGGAAATAAATGCAAGCAACAATGACTTATTCAGAGGTAACTGTAACTCCAACACCAATTACTGCTGGAGAGAAGGTTACTGTAAAGTATGATGGATTATTAAATTCAAATGGTGCTAGCAAAGTGTACCTACATGCTGGAGTTGGTTTTAAAGATAATTGGAGAGATGTAACAGATATTGAGATGCAATCACAAAATGATGGTAGTTGGAGTGCCCAATTAAGAATCAATACAACTGATAGATTTAATTTCTGCTTCAAAGATTCTGCGAATAATTGGGATAACAATGGTGGTTCTAATTGGAGTTTTGAGGTTCACAACGGACAGATGTATAGCTGATAAATTCTAAAGGAAAAAGCCTTCGATTTTAATCGAAGGCTTTTTTAATCTTCTAATAAAGTAGGAGAAGATTCATGTTGAATTTTAGGATTGTAATCTAATGAAGTTTGAGGCTGATAATCGATATATGATTTTTTACCATTAACGACTTTCATCCATAATCCACCCGACTCATTATGGGGTTCTTTAGTAGGAATAAAGATAGAGTTAGATTCTGCTAAAGGAATAAATATATTACTTTCTGTCAGCAAGCCAATTTCTCCATAGTAGTAGTGGTTGCTGTTAGGAGCTTTAATATACCAGTTGCCAGCTGTAGGTGAGATTTTAACATCAAAAAAGTTATCTTGATTATTAGTTATGTCATAGATTCTAATAATAGGTTCTGTTTTTTCAGTCTCCAATCCAACTACATTCCAATAAGTATAAATCCAATAAGGATCTTTAGCCAGTAAAACAAGCTTGTTTCTGTTAAATAATTCCCAAAGTTCTTCATCAGCATCTTTATAATTATTAATATTGTTTAGATTAATTCTATTATTATCACCAGGAACTCTAGCAAACTCTACATCATCTTTAGCAAGATGCCTTCTCCAATAATTACTAATTAATAGATCACTATTAGATTTATGATTACCTTTTAATTTATTATCATCTATTTCTGTCAGTTCTTTACTACCTTCCATACTATAATTCATTTGATTTAAATGAATATCAGCCAATCTTTCCTTTCTAGGATTATCTTCTATATTATCATCTTTGGTGAGCCAAAAAAAGTAGACTGCAATTGCTAATACTAACAATATCATTAATAAAGCCATATCAGATATTCACCTCTTCATAATTTGAGTTATTTAAACTTTGATAGATTTTATAATTTAGATTAGGAAATAAATTATTCTTATCTTCTAGTTCTTTCAAATGCTTAGTATCAAAAGAGTCATTTCTAAGTTGATTGATTAAATTATTAAAGTTGTCAAGATGTTCATTAGTACGTCTGATAGCATAATCTTTCATAGTATTGTTTTTGATGATAAAAGCCCAGTCACTACTTTGAGCAAGTAGTAATTCTCGAGCTAATTGATTTAAGAGCCTTCTCTGTAATTTATTAGGGTTTGTGAAATGCTTAGCCATAATAATCATTTGCTCAGTTGCTGCATGTAATTTAGGATAAATCCAATCATTGCTCTTATCTAACCAAACTTGGCTATAGCCTGAGTCTCCCCAACTCGATAGGGAAGGGGTAGCTACTTGATTGATGGGGAAGTTGTCTAAATATTCACTTGGAGTAATCAGTTTAATATTATTCTTTTTATCATGGTAAATCTTTGATATTAAAGATTCTAACCAAAGTGGACCTTCATACCACCAGTGCCCAAATAATTCAGTATCATAGGGAGAGATGATAATTGGAGGTCTATCCATATGAGATTTGAGGTTATTGATCTGCTCTTGACGCTTTTCTAAAAAATCTTTTGCATGAATAACAGCTTTTTGTTTAGCCCAAATAGGTTTATAAACATCTTTATGGTTATTACCTTTATTAGTGATTCTATAATATTTGATACCAGTATTCTTTCTAAAGCCTTTGGGATGAATATAATCTTTAATATATTTATAATCTAAATCAAAGCCGATATCACGATAAAATTCTCGATAATCATAATCACCAGGGTACCCTTGAATTGAACTCCAAACTTGGCGAGAACTTTCAACATCTCTACCAAATGCAGCTACACCTGATGGACAATAGATTGGTGCAAAGTTAGCATAATGGGGTTTAGGATTAGCATTGAGAATACCATGGGTATCAACAAAGAAGTATCTAATTCCCTTATCCCATAAAAGTTGATCTAGCTTAGGATAATAACCACATTCGGGTAGCCAAATTCCTTTGGGTTTAGTATTAAAATGTTCTTCATAGACTTGTATGCCAGCTTCAAGTTGTGCATTAACTGCTTCAGGGTATATACTCATTAGGGGAAGATAGCCATGAGTAGCAGTACAAGTTATTACTTCTAGTACGCCAATCTCTTGTAATTCTTTAAAAGCTTTTATTAGATTACAATTATATCCAATAAATATCTTCTTGCATTTAATAAAATTTTTATTATACATCTCAGCTACTTGATAAAAATCTGGTTGTTCTGCTGTTCTATTTAATTCCCTCTCACTTAATTCAATTAATTTATCAATATAATTTAAATATCTGTCCTGTAATAATTTATCTGTTAGCATAGAAATTAGAGTTGGTGATAAAGATAAGGTTAGTTTAAAATTTACATTATTATTAATTAACCTAGAGAAAATATCAATTAATGGGATATATGTCTCAGTAATTGCTTCATAAAGCCAATCTTCTTCTAAAGCTGAATTGTCTTCTGGATGCCGAACAAAGGGTAAATGAGAATGTAGAATTAAAGATAAAAATCCTTCTGTTTCCATAGAAGCCCTCCTTTAAGAAACCCCCATTTTTTATTAATATGTTAAAATTAAAGTTCAGCTATTCATAATAAATTATTAATTAACATTATTGTTTTATCTCTTAAACTTAGTTTAAGCAGAATTATATCTTTAATTCATGATTTCGTATAAAAAGAATTTGACAGGGATAATTTATAATTAGTTATAGATCAATATTTTGTGTTAATAAGGAAAATTGATAGATAAAGTAACATTTAAAAAAGGCAAGTGATTGGTACAAAAAAGGATTTATTATATAGTGGACTCTCTTATGATAAATAAACTATAATTTGCAGGATTTTAATTTTTCTTACAGAAATATATCTGGTATATAATGTAAATTAAGTATTCTACATTTATTTTAATTAAAGTAGATTTCTGTAATTTATAAAGGTTAATATTAATTAAAGGGGAGAGAGTTATGACAAAGATTATTTTAGCTTTAATTATTACTATTGTATTTTATATTAGAGATATGGTTGATTTTAAACTTAAATCATTGTTTCATCCCATATTATTAACACCTTTATTGGGACTCTTTTTTGGACAAGAAGGTTTTATGACTGGTGTTACTGTAGGTGTAGTAGTTGAGTTGATTTGGGGGAGTAACTTAGTTGATTATGAATTAGGATTAAAATATAGTTTATTAGTAAGTTTGTTAACAGTATCCTTGGTGATTTTAACAGGAAATATTAGTCTATTCTTCAACTTGGCTTTGGTTGTAATTTTGGTATTTAGCTTGCAAGAGAGCTGTAGTTGGCTAGAAGGGAGAAGATATTTTATTCTAATAGTATTTATTTTTAATATACTTATGTTGTTAAGTAGTCCATTAATAAAGGAATTACTTGGTTTGATACCTGCTCAATTTTTGAATGATTTAGCTGTCAGTGGAGGTGCTTTGATTCCGATTGTAGGGCTATCCTTCTTATTAATTCAAGCTATGCAGTCTTCTTTAAATAGAGATAACCTTTGGTATTATGCTTATGCTATAGCTACCATGATCGTATCCTCATTATTATTTAATTCATTCTATTGGGGAATTGTAATCTTTCCAATAATTTGGAATTCTCTATATTATGTCTGTAAGTTAGCTAAAATATCAGCTAAATATTTAAGATATCTACTTTTTTTATTAGTGATTATAATGGCACCATTAATTGTAGAATGGAATATCCCTCTATTAACAGAAAGGATTCCATATTTTCTTTGGGTTGAGGTAGCTTTGGTTCTTTTTTCAATTTTGAGGATATTTAAGTTGACAGCAATTGAAGGTTATTTTATTATGAGTTTAATAGGTATTATTAGTGCTAAGTTAGGATTTTTAATTTAAAGGGGTTGATAATTATTAAGCTGATAGCAGATTTACATACTCATACAATAGCTAGTGGGCATGCTTACTCTACTATTAATGAGATGGTATTAGGTGCTAAGAAGAACGGGATTAAAATTTTAGGTATGACAGATCATGGACCTTGTATGCCAAGAGGACCACATATTTACCATTTTGCTAATCTAAAGATAATACCAAAAGAGATAGATGGGGTTAAGATTCTTAGGGGAGTTGAGGCAAATATAACTGATATTAATGGTACCTTGGACTTGCCAGTAGAGATTCTTGCTAGATTAGATATAGTATTGGTTGGTTTCCATACAGGTACTGGATATGAATCTGGTAGTAAAGAAGATAATACCAGAGCTATGATAAATGCAATTAAAAATCCCCTAGTAGATATTGTAGTTCATCCTGGAAATCCTGAGTATCAAGTCGATATTAAGAGAGTAATTATGGCTGCTAAAGAAGAGAATGTGCTATTAGAGTTAAATAATAGTTCACACTTGAGCCGTCCAGGGAGTAAGGAAAGTTGTATAGAGATTGCTCAATTGGCTAAAGAAGTAGGTTTAAAGGTAGTTCTTGGTACTGATGCTCATTACTCTGCTAGAGTAGGAACCTTTGATAAGGCTTTAGAGATAGTTAAAGAAGCTCAATTAGAAGAGGATGATATTTTAAATACTAGTTTGGATAAAGTCGAAGAATTTATTAGAAGAAAGAGTGAAGTTAAGAGACAAATTAAAGATAGTTATAATGTTTAGTTAAATATTGTTGGGCTAAACAGGCACTAATTAATACCTATTAATCTCAAGGAGATGATTTAATGCAATTATATGCTGATTATCATACCCATACCCTTTATAGTCACGGGACAGGAAGTATAAGAGCTAATATAGAGGTAGCAATAGAAAAGGGATTAAAAGAGATTGCTATTTCAGACCATGGTCCTGCTAGTCGAAGTATAGGTAGGTTAGGGGTACGGGATTCGGCTACTTTATTAGAGGTAAAAAAGGAAGTAGATAAATATGATAGGTTATATCCAGAGATTAAGGTTTTGGCAGGAGTTGAAGCTAATATCATCAGTATAGATGGAAAATTAGATGTACCTGAGTTTATTTTAAAGGAATTAGATAAGGTATTAGTTGGATTCCATCTATTTATTAAGCCAGCTAGTTTTAGAGATGGGGTAGAGATAATCCTAAATAATGTTATAGTTGATAAATTAAAGATAAATCAGGAACAGATAAGATATAGGAATACTGAGATTTTAATTAATGTATTAAATAATTATGATATAGATATAATTACCCATCCAGGTTATAGAGTGGATATTGATACTAAAACATTAGCTAAAGTAGCAGTAGAAAGAGGAGTAGTTTTGGAGATTAACTCTAGCCATGGATATATGACAGAAGAATATATTAGAATGGCAGTAGAGGAAGGTGCTAAGTTTACTTTAGGAAGTGATGCTCATAGTCCAGAAAAGGTGGGGGCTGTAGAAGCTGCTATGTTAGTGGCTCAAAAGGTTGGTTTAACAGCTGAAGATATTATAAATGTGTGTTAAATTTATTTATAAATTTATATGGAATAATTTTATATATTATCTGATTTTAATAACAAACACAAGTAACTAGATAGATTTATTCTATTTGTACTTTTAAAGATAAAATGATAATATTAATAATAGGATAAATATATTTATAATTAGAGATCTTAGCAAAACTTAAAGAGTATTATATGAATATTTAATTAGTGTAATAGGCTTATATTTATAAGAGAGCATTTATGATTTGCTTATAAGATAAATTAAAGGGGTGATATAATGAGTCAAGATAAAGATTTTATTATAATAACTGGAATGTCAGGAGCCGGTAAGTCTGAAACAATTAAGAGTTTAGAAGATTTAGGCTTTTTCTGTGTAGATAATCTACCACCTGCTTTGATTTCTAAATTTGCTGAAATGTATCTTCATTCTAAAGAAAATATTGATCAGGTAGCCTTGGTAGTCGATGTAAGGGGAAGAGACTTTTTCGATAGTATTTTTGAGGAGTTAGCGATTTTAGAACAATTAGGAGTGGATTATAAAATTTTATTTTTAGAGGCTGATACTCAAGTTTTAATTAATCGCTTTAAGAATACTAGAAGAAGACATCCATTAGCCCCAGAAGGGAGAATTTCAGAAGCAATTGCTTTAGAGAGGAGTAAATTAGAAGAGATTCGTGGTAAAGCTGATAAGATTATAGATACTAGCGACTTATCTTCTAAGGATTTAAAGAAGGAGTTAGAAGATATTTTTATTAAGGAATCTAAAGAGAGTAAGTTGACTATATCTGTCCTTTCTTTTGGTTTCAAATATGGAGTACCTCTTGATGCCGATCTAATGTTTGATGTTAGATTTTTACCAAATCCTCATTATGTAGATTCATTACGACCATTGACTGGAGAGACTAAAAATGTACAAGAATATGTGTTAAAATGGCCTATTACCCAAAAATTCAAAGAAAAATTATTTGATTTAATTGAATTTTTACTTCCAAATTATATCAAGGAAGGTAAGAGTCATTTAACAATAGCTTTTGGTTGTACTGGAGGAAAACATCGTTCAGTTACTTTTGCAGAGAAGCTATATGAAGAGTTAAGAGGTAGATATAATATATTAATTGAGCATCGTGATTCTAAAAAATAAGGGGTTTTTGTGATGAATAGACTGAAGTGGCTTTATCCTGGTCTTAAGTTTAAACGGTGGATATTTTTAATGGTTTTAGGGGTAATCTTAATTAGTATTGGTGTTTCTATGGCCATTAGTATCCGACCTTTAGATATAATAAAGTATAGAGTACCTGGAATTATAATTATCTTATTTGGAATTTATTTTAATATTTTAGGAATTAGGAGAATGTTATTATCTATCTATGATGTGTTATCACCAGAAAAGAATGAAAGGTTGATTGAAGTTTTATATCAGGAAAGATATCGTAGGAAGGGTCCCAAAATCGTTGTTATTGGTGGAGGAACAGGACTTTCTACTATGTTAAGAGGGATTAAAAAATTTACTAATAATATTACTGCAATTGTTACAGTAGCTGATGATGGTGGAAGTTCTGGGGCTTTGCGTGATGAGCTTGGTATACTTCCTCCAGGTGATATTAGAAACTGTTTAGTTGCTTTAGCAGATACTGAGCCATTAATGGAGAGACTTTTTCAATATAGATTTAATGAAGGAAAGGATTTAAAAGGTCATAGTTTTGGAAATATATTTATAGCAACATTGACTGAGATATTAGGGAATTTTGAAGAAGCAGTTAAGGAATCTAGTAAGATATTGGCAATTAAAGGTAGAGTTTTACCATCTACTTTAGAAGATGTTAGATTATCTGCAAGATTAGAAAATGGAGAGTTAATAAGAGGAGAATCACAGATACCTAAAATAAAAGGTAAGATTGCTAAGGTGTTTATTGAGCCAGAAGATAGTAAACCTTTACCTGAATCTTTGGAAGCTATCAAAGAGGCTGATGCAATTATTTTAGGTCCTGGAAGTCTATATACAAGTGTATTGCCTAATCTTCTTGTTGAGGATTTAACAGATGAGATAAAGAGATCAGATGCATTAAAGTTATATATCTGTAATGTAATGACCCAACCTGGTGAGACAGATGACTATAAAGCAAGTGATCATCTTCAAGCACTTTATGATCATGTAGGCAGTGAGATTGTAGATTATATTCTAGTAAATAATGAAAGAATATCTGCTGATTTGATAGAGAAATATAGGAAAGAAGGTGCTCAACCTGTGGAAGTGGATTTAGCTAAATTAAATAAGCAGAATATACAGGTGGTGCAAGAACCTGTCATTAGCCAATCCAATGTGATTAGACATGATCCAGAAAAGTTAGCTAAAGTTATTATTGACTTAGTGTTTCAAAAAATTCATGGTTATTAGGAGTTAGATATAAAATAACTTTTAATTAAAAATTATTTTATGAGAATAACCCGTTGTGCTAATTAAACTTAAATATCAATAATGTCTTTTTATGGGTATATTGCGACACTTTTAATTTTGTAAAACTCCCCTCTTTTGGGTGAAAGAGAGGGGTTGGGGGTGAGTTCGAGCCTTTAAAACATCACAACGCTCCCTGCCCCCCTCTTACTCTAAGAGGGGGAACTTAGAGTTCAAAAGTGTCGCATTATCTATCTATTTTATCAGTTCTCATACTAGCACAACGCGTTTATATAGTTCATTTAAATTTAAAGAGGAGTTAATCATGTCATTTTCAGATGAGGTTAAGAATGAAATAGCAAGGAAAGAGGATTTAGGTAAGTGTTGTCAGTTAGCTGAATTAGCTGCGTTAATTAAATTAAATGGTAGTCTAGGTATTATAAATCATAAATTAGGATTAAGTTTAGTAAGTCAAAATGCTTCAGTTGCCAGAAGAGTTTATAAATTATTAAAAGAACAGTTTAATTTCTTTACCGAGATTATTGTTAGAAAGAAGATGTATTTAGATAAGAGAAATTATTATATAATTAAGGTGCCACCGCAAGAAGGTGTTAAAGAATTATTGACTAAGTGTGGATTGATGGGAGAAGGTTATCAACTAAACTATTCAATAAAAGATCAGTTTATATCTAAGAAGTGTTGTTCTAAGGCTTATTTAAGGGGACTTTTCTTGGCAGCTGGTTCTGTAAGTCATCCAGAAAGTGAGTACCATTTAGAGATTACTGTTAATTATGAAGAGTATGCAGAAGAGATAATTAAATTATTTAGCAAATTTGAAATAGAGATCAAATCTAGGAGTAAACAGGATAATTATCTATTATATTTAAAGAAGGCTGATGATATTGTCAAACTTTTAAACATCATAGGAGCCCATTCAGCTTTGCTACAATTTGAGAATACAAGGGTATATAAAGAGATTAGAAATAATGTTAATAGGATTGTAAATTGTGAAACAGCTAATTTGAACAAGACTATTAATGCTGCTCAACAACAGCTAAATGATATAAAGTTATTAGAAGAAACTAAAGGGCTAGATAAACTATCTCCTAGTTTGAGGGAAGTAGCAGAATTGAGGAAGAATAATCCTTATGCTACTTTAAAGGAATTGGGGGAACTTTTAAATCCCCCTTTAAGTAAGTCAGGGATAAATAATCGTTTTAGAAGAATTAAGGAGATGGCTGATAAGATAAAGAAATAGTAGTAAAATAAGAATCTGTCTTAAATTGATTATCTTATAAGATAGATTCTTTAAATTTTTTATCTTTAAGGAAGGAATATATTTTATTATCTAGAATTAAAATATACAAAGAATAATGTTTGATTGCGTGGGACATTTCTGTACCACAGGGTTGAATTTGTTCTATTAAGGTTCTAATATTTATTTTTTTGC
>NZ_LWDV01000010.1:51566-66713 GCF_001693735.1 Orenia metallireducens | reverse complement strand
AGGTTGTTTACCACTTGCTTTCTTTAAATTTTTAAGTAATTTAAAAGCAGTTACTATTCCTTCGCTAGTATTAGCAAAAGAAATGGGAGAAGTAAAAACCTGTCCATAAGCTAAAAAAGCAGTAGCATAACTATTAGATTTTGATACATCAATACTTAAAATAGGTTGATCCATTTGAGTCCTCCTTATTAACCAGGTTTCTTAATCAACGACTCTCCACAGGTTCGTGTTGTGATACGAGTTCAAAGACTCAACCAGCTCAATTGGGGTATAAGTGTTGACTAGGAATTGAACAGTTTATGCGACGGGATCAAAGTCCCAACAGCAGATGCTTTCTTCATCCTGGTTTTAATTTTACTATTATTATAATAATAAATAAGGGCACATACCAGATTGAACTGGTTATGTACCCTATTATACGAACAGCACGTTAGCGATATCCTAACTTGGGAGGATAAATGGGAAGTGGGGCTGACTTATGTGAGTGGTAGCTTTAATTAGGAGTTGGTAGCGTTGAAGAGGACGTCGCGAACCTGCGGGACGTTAGGCGGCAGAGTTGACTTAGATAATATGGTGAAAAGTAAATATTTAGTAAGAAAGACAGAGAAAATAATATAAGGATAGCATAGAGAGGAATGATTATAAAGATGAATAAAATAGAAGAAAATAAAAAAGCTTGGGGTTTAGTATCAAAAGATCATTATCAGCATTTTAAAAAGCAATTTGAAGAGAATAGCTATAAATTTAATCCGATTGTATTAAAGGAATTAGGGGATATATCTGGAAAGAAGGTGCTTCATTTACAATGTAACACAGGTGCAGATTCGATTGTATTAGCAAAAATGGGAGCAGATGTTACAGGAGTTGATTTAGTTCTTGACAATATATATTTTGCAAAACAATTGGCAAAGGATTTAGAAGTCGAAAATGTAGATTTTATTGAATCTGATATTATGGAGCTTATGGAAAATCATGAAGGAGAATATGATATAGTTTTTACATCTGATGGAGCAATTGGGTGGTTACCAGATTTAAAAAAATGGGGAAGAACAATTAAACACTTTTTAAAAGAAAATGGATTTTTCTATGTTCATGATAGTCATCCATTTTATCTTACTTTTGATGAAGATAAGATTACAAATGGTGTTACTGAAATAAAATATCCTTATTTTAAAGAAGAAGCAGATGAAGATAATCAAATTGGTGGTTATGCATCTGAAACTAAAGAAGCTAAAAATTATTTTTGGATGTATACTATTAGTGATTTAATTAATTCTTTAGCACAAGCAGGGCTATTTATTGAGTTTTTAAATGAGTATGACCGTTGTGCTTCAGGTATGGGTGGGACAAACAAAGATGAAGAAGGACTTATGTATTATCCACCTTTAGAAGGTGCTATGCCTATAACCTTTAGCTTAAAAGCTACTTTAAGATAAAATATTATTTTAACGTCTTGTGCTAGTAAAAGAACTGATACAATATAGAGAGATTACGACACTTTGGTTCTTAGGTAGATAGGTGGGTAGGTGGTTAGGAACTGACTAACTACCTAGCCCTTCAACTCCCAGCCACCAAAGTAAAAAGTGTGGCAATATACTCATAAGAAGACACTATTTATATTAAGATTTAACTAGCACAACGCGTTATTTTAAGAGAATTAGTTACACTAACTAATAGAAGATTAGAGATTGCTAAATATGTATGATATCAGATTTATTACGGGATAATTGAGTTATTAGTTTTCTTATATTTTAATATTTAAGGAGGAAGAAGAAATGGAAGTATATCAAATAGATGCTTTTACAAATAAAGTTTTTAAAGGTAATCCAGCAGCTGTCTGTTTATTATCGGAACTTAAGGAAGATAGCTGGATGCAGAATGTAGCAGCTGAAATGAACTTATCAGAGACAGCATTTTTGTATAAAGAAGGTGATGGTTATAATTTACGTTGGTTTACTCCAGAACATGAAGAAGAGCTATGTGGTCATGCTACTCTTGCTAGTGCATATGTGTTATGGGAGACCAAAAGGGTAAAAGAGGATAAGGAGATAAATTTTTATACAAGAAGTGGTTTGCTAACAGCAAGAAAGAATGGTGAGTGGATAGAACTGAATTTTCCAGCTGAGCCAGAGAAGAAAGCTGAAGCATCTGATATAATTATTAATTCCTTAGGAGTAGAGCCTAGATATGTTGGGAGAAATCGCCTTGATTATTTAGTGGAGGTTGAATCTGAAGAGCTTCTTAGAGGAATTAGTCCTGATTTTAAAGCATTAAAAGATCTTAAAGCTAGAGGTGTTATTGTAACTAGCAAATCTGATTCTAAAGAGTATGACTTTGTTTCAAGATTCTTTGCCCCAGGAGTTGGAGTAGATGAAGATCCAGTCACTGGTTCTGCACATTGCTGTTTGGGTCCGTTTTGGCAAGAGAGGTTGAATAAGGATGAATTTTTAGCTTATCAAGCCTCAAAACGTGGAGGAGTTATCAAGGTTAGGATAGAGCAGGATAGAGTTTATTTAGGTGGACAAGCTGTAATGATATTAAAAGGAAGCTTACTGAAATAATTATAGCTATAGGAGGCGATTAAATGGCTGAGTTAAAAGCGGTTATCTTTGATATGGATGGAGTTATTATTGATAGTGAGCCGATATACTTTAAAATCGAAAGAGATTTATTTGATGAGTTAGGATTGGATGTATCCCAAAAAGAGCATGAATCATTTGTTGGTATGACAATGGAAGGGTTATGGGAGAAGATGACAGATGAATATCAGCTAGAAGAGACTATTGAAGATTTGACGAAGCTACATAAGGATAGTGTCTTTAAATATATGTCAGAAGCTAAAGAATTACCTATAGTGGAATATATCAAAGAGCTGATAGAAGAGCTAAGAAATAGAAAAATAAAGTTAGCAGTAGCTTCTTCATCCCCCAAGAAGCTAATTGAGATTATTCTTACCAAGTTTAATTTACAGGATTCATTTGATTTGATTATTAGTGGGGAAGAGGTAGAAAAGGGCAAGCCAGCCCCTGATATCTTTACAGAAGCAGCTTATAGATTGGACATTAACCCCAATGATTGTGTTGTGATTGAAGATTCAAGTAATGGTGTAAAGGCTGCCAAAGCTGCTATGATGAAGTGTATTGGATTTCAGAATATCAACTCAGGAGATCAAGATCTATCACTAGCAGATATTACTGTTGATTCAATTGGAAAAATAGATGTTAAATTATTAAAAGGCTTATTCTGATTAAAATTGTTAAATATTATAACTACTTAATCAGCAACAAGATTTGATTTACTTGCTTTACTAATTATAATCAAATCCTTCTTTGGAGATAATAACTTTAAAGCTGTAATACTAAAGGAGGATTTGATTTGAAGCACCTAAACAAGCTGATGATAATTCCTATTATAATTGGGATGATTGCAGGTCTAACTTATCTACTTTTAGATACAACTATAAATAATAAGAAGCCTGACAAAAATAGAGAAGAACTAGTGGAGGAGGACTTTTATCAACAGCAAGAGGATAATTTAGGAGATGAAAAGCAGGAGGATGTTGCTAAGGTTTCGGAGGTTGAAGAGGAGATTGGAAGGAATTTGACCATCTTAGAGCTGGTAAAGAAAGAAGAGAAGAGGATAAATCAGAAGCTACAGACAGCTACTAATATCAAGTTAAGTGAAGGGCTTAAATATCTTTTAGAGAGATTAAATCATCCTTCTAAAAATACTAAGCAAGATAACCGATTGCTGGAATCAATCTTAGAGGTTGCTAAGGAGAAGATGGAGGATAAGAAGAATAAGACGAAATCAGATGAGATAATCATCGAAATCAATGAAGAAGATCTTGTAAAGAATCAGCAGAAGAGAGCAGATAAAGAAGAGCAGGCTAAAGGGGAAGGTTCAACAGCAGATGCAGATGACTTCTTCTCTTGGCTAAATGAAGATAGTGGTAATCAGTCGATTTTAGATGATATAAATGATAATAACTCAGAAAAGTCTGAAGGTAAAGAGACAATAGATAATAATCAAGCTTTAGATGAAGAGGATAAAGAGCAGGGATTAAAGGAGCAAGGTGATGATAGCTTAGAATCGGAGAGTAAAGAGGATGATAGTGAAGATAAAGAGCAGGTAAAGATAAATAATAAGGTATTTTTAGGCGTTAAGGATGGATATGTAGCAATTTATAAAGGGGATAGCTTAGAGGCTAAAGAGTTACTTGAATTAAGAAAGGATATTCCAGTCAAGAAGCTATCGGAAAAGGATAAGAAGGAATTACTTAAAGGGATAGAGGTAGCAAGTCAAGAAGAGCTACTAACTGTTTTAGAGGGTTTAGTTAGTATTATAAATGAATGAAAAGGTAAAAGAGCAGCATTGCTAGCAATGCTGCTCTTTTACCTTTTCTCATTCCCAAACTTGCCAATTGATGTTAACTGTATATTGTTTTAAGAAGTTATTTTGATAAAAATCTTGACACAACAAGAAGTTAAGGTATATAATTGACACGTAGTTAACATATAGTTTGCATAAAACTATTTAAAATAATAAAAAAGAGGGGGGTATATTTTAAAATTACAGATTATTAATTAAAACATAAATTTGAGGGGGAGTTAAATTGAATAAAATAAGAGTAATTTTGATGGCATGTTTGGTAATGATTTTGATGGTTATTAGTGCTGCTTGCTCTAGCCCAAGCAATGAGCAAGTAACAAGTAGCAAGGCTGTAGATGAAAAGAGAATACTAGATGAGATTCAATCTCGAGGTAAAATTATAATAGGGATTAATGCAAGTGCACCCCCTTTTACTTTTAGAGATACTGATGGAGAATTAACTGGTATGACTGTAGAATTAGGAAGATTGATTGGTGAAAGGATGGGAGTTGAAGTTGAATTTGTCGATATGGACTGGGCTGGCTTAATACCATCTTTATTATCTGAAAGAATTGATTTGATAGGAGATAGAATGTCAAATACTTTGGAAAGAGCTAAAAGTGTTGCCTTTACTGATTCATATTTAAAGACTGGAACAGTAGCTTATGTAAGAGATACTTCTTCTTTAAGCAGTGCTGATGATGTGAGAGGAAAAGATTTGAAGGTTGGAGTATTATTAGGATCAATTCAGGAAGAGGTTGCTACTGAGCAATTGCCTACAGCAGAGATAATACCTCTTCAAACTAATCCAGATATTAAATCAGCCTTATTAAGTAATCGGGTAGAGGTTGCTTTGGATGATGAAATTATTGCTTATGAACAGGTTCAGCAAGCTCCAGATAAACTTAAAATTTTGTCAGGATTCTTAGTGGTAGATACTTATTCTTTTGCAGTACGCCATGAAGATGATGATTTACGTTTATGGGTAAATCTATTCTTTGAAAAGATAAAAAGAGAAGGGGAATTTGCAAAAATATATAAGAAGTGGTTAGGTAAAGAGTGGAGTCCAGAGGCCCAAAAACAATTGTAATCTAATAAAGCCAGTAAAGGACAAGAGGTGGGCTTTCTTGTCCTTTACTGGTTTAATAAGGAGGGATTTGATTGAATTATTTTTTTCAATGGAGAATAATAGAGAAGTATTCAGATTATTTTTATCGAGGTTTTTTTAATACTTTAAGCATATCAGCAAGTAGTATTTCAGTTGCTTTAATATTTGGAATTATTCTTGCTGTATTGAAGAGATCTGAAATAAAGGGTCTATCTTGGCTTAGTGGTGGTTATATTAATTTAATTAGGTCTACACCCTTATTAGTGCAAGTTTATTTTGTTTATTTTGGTCTTCCATATGTTAATATAAATATTTCTGGCTATTGGTGTGGAGTTATTGCTTTGGTTTTAAATAGTGGAGCCTATATTTCTGAAATTGTTCGTGCTGGCTTGGAATCTATTCCTAATGGTCAAATTGAAGCTTCACAGTCTCTTGGTATTGATAAAAGACAGACTTATATATATATAATTTCGCCACAAGCATTAAGAAAGATTATACCACCGTTAATTGGTCAATTTACTTATTTGATAAAGGATAGTAGTATTTTAGCAGCAATAGGGATTTATGAACTTACTAATACAGCCAATGTAGTTCATGCTAGGACTTTTAAGCCGATTGAACCCTTTGTAGTAGCTTTATTGGGATATATTATTATAGTTACAATTTTAATGATTTCTGCCAATATATTAAAGAAGAAATTTTCCTTATCAGGTTATTAAGTTTTGATTTATATTATGTATATTAAGGAGTGAAATAGATGGAGAGTGGAATATTTGAGCGGATCATTATGCAATTAGTGACAGGGCTTTATTGGACATTATGTCTTTCTATGGCAGCAAGTATTCTGTCCTTAATTGTTGGTTTTGTGGCTGGGTTAATTAAAAGTATTAATGTACCTATTATTACTTATGTAGTTAACTTCTATACTTATATAGTTAGAGGAGTACCATTTTTATTATTACTCTTTATAATTTATTATGTCCTACCTTTTTTTAATATCAGATTATCTCCATTTATAGCAGGAGTGTTAAGTTTGGTAATTCATGAAGGAGCGTATATGACTGAAATTATACGTAGTGGAATAGAATCAGTTGAGAAGGGTCAGCATGAAGCTGCTCATTCTTTAGGATTAAATTATTTTCAGAAGATGAGGTATATAATTTTACCTCAAGCTATTAAAATAACCCTACCACCATTAGCTGGTCAATTTGTTCTGTTGATTAAGTCTACAGCTTTAATATCTTTAATAGGATTAACAGACTTAACTAGAGTGGGTAGGCAGTTGACTCAACGGGGTGAGAATCCTTTTTTAATCTTCTTTATTGTAGGTATATTCTATTTTATTATTTGTTATCCAATTATTAATATTTCTGATCGTTTAGAAAGGAGTGTCTAAAGATGTCTGGTATTAATCAAGATATTATGGTCAATATAAATAATGTCTGTAAAAGTTATGGTCAATTAGAGGTATTAAAGGATATTAATTTCAGTGTTGCTAAGGGAGAGGTTGTTGTTATCTGTGGGCCTAGTGGTTCAGGTAAGAGTACATTGATTAGATGTATTAACCGCTTAGAAAAAATTAATAGTGGTGAAATAATTGTTGATGATATTTCTATCCAAAACCCTAAGACTAAAATAGTAGATATTTCTAAAAATATAGGGATGGTATTTCAGGATTTTAATTTATTTCCCCATATGACGGTGTTGGAAAATATTACTTTTGCACCCGTTAAGGTCAAGAAGCTAAAATTAAAAGAGGCTAAAGCTATAGCTACTAAGCTTTTAG
Source organism: Orenia metallireducens (assembly GCF_001693735.1). GTDB lineage: Bacteria > Bacillota > Halanaerobiia > Halobacteroidales > Halobacteroidaceae > Orenia > Orenia metallireducens. Next base: position 59,448 of record NZ_LWDV01000010.1, on the reverse strand, counting down.
AAAGAGTAGGAATTTTGGACAAGGCTGATCAATACCCATCTTCTCTGTCGGGAGGTCAAAAACAGAGAGTGGCTATTGCTAGATCTTTAGCTATGCAACCAGAATTAATATTGTTCGATGAGCCTACTTCTGCTTTAGACCCTGAAATGGTAGGAGAAGTATTGGGTGTTATGAGAGATTTAGCAGATGATGGTATGACAATGATTGTAGTTACTCATGAAATGGGTTTTGCTCGTGAGGTTGCTGATGAGGTAATATTTTTAGATAATGGAGTATTAATAGAAAAGACTACACCAGAAGACTTCTTTAACAATCCAAACCATAAAAGAGCTCAGGAATTTCTTTCTCAGATTCTTTAATATTGGTTAATGGGGGTATTGAGATACTTTTCACTTTTTTAAAAGTGAGCAAAATTATTAAAATATTTTTCGGGAAAGCTTATCAGCTTTTTTCCCGAGTGACTTTTAGCATTGCCCTAAAAGTCACCAAAAGGTCTAGAAGAAAATTAAACTCTCTCAGCAATCAAATTCTCAGTTATTATTAATATTAGACTCTCTAGTTAATATTTTAATTGCCTTTAAGTTTTAATTCAATTTTTGCTTCGTTCAAACAATAATTTTCTTCGGTTTAAAATATTTTAATTCTCAATTCTTCATTCTCAACTATCAATTTTTAAAAGTGTCTCATTATCTCTATATAGTATATTAATCATTAAATTAGGAGAAAATATAATTTTAAGATTATATAAATAGCGATTTTTAGAAGATTTATATGTATAATAGCAGAATACTCTATAATAATAAATATCCATTATAAGCAGTCATTACTAGGCTGTTTTTTTCTTTTTAAACAGGATTTTAGTAAAAGTTATTGAAATTAAAGGGTTAGGGAGGGAAAATGTATGATAGCTTATTTACGGGGAAGATTAATCAGAAATAATATAGAGTACATAGTTATTCAAGTAGGAGGCATAGGATATAAGGTCTATATTCCAAGTAGCCTACAGCAAACTCTACCACAAATAGATGAAGAGGTTGAATTACATACCTATCACTATGTGCGAGAAGATAATATATCATTATATGGTTTTAATAATGTAGAGACTTTGGAGCTTTTTGAACAGTTACTAGATGTCTCAAAGATAGGACCAAAGGTTGCTTTAAGTATTCTATCTACTATGCCAGCAAGAGAGTTTAAGTTTGCTATCGTTAATAATCAGATAAATACTTTAAAAGAGATTAAAGGTATTGGTAACAAGACTGCTAAGAGGTTGATTTTAGAGTTGCAAGAGAAGATAGACCTTGATAATATATTAGGTAATGACTCTATAGATATGGTTGGCGGTGATAGTAGAATGGAAGATGCTGTACAGGCACTAATCAGCCTAGGATATAAGCAAAGTGACGCTACTAAAGCAGTAGCAGATGTGATTAGAGAGGATAAAGAGATAATTGTAGAAGATATTATTAAGAATGCTCTACTTCATTTGAGCTAGGGTAGGAGGAAGAGAAAATGAGAGATAGATTCGTTTCACCAACTAAGAAGCAAGAGGATATAGACTTTAATTTACGACCTAATAAGTTGGATACTTATATCGGACAAGAAGAGATAAAGAAGAATCTAAAGGTATTCATTCAGGCTGCTTTAGAGCGAGGAGACTCTCTAGATCATGTCTTATTATATGGTCCGCCAGGATTGGGAAAGACTACATTAGCAAATATCATTGCTAATGAGATGGGGGCTAATATTAAGACAACATCAGGTCCAGCTATCGAGAAGCCTGGAGATTTGGCGGCTGTTTTAACCAAGTTACAACCAAATGATATCCTCTTTATAGATGAGATTCACCGTTTGAATCGGGTGATAGAAGAGACCTTATATCCTGCAATGGAGGATTTTGCTTTGGATATTGTAATCGGTGCAGGACCCCAAGCTCGTTCTATTCGCTTGGATTTACCACCCTTTACCTTAATTGGTGCAACTACTAAGGCAGGAAGTCTGACTTCACCATTGCGCGATAGGTTTGGAGTAATCAACCGTCTACAGTTTTATACAGAGGGTGAGTTGACTCAGATTATTATGAGAGCTGCCAAGGTCTTACAGGTAGGAATTGAGAAGGCTGGAGCTAAGCAGATTGCTTTACGTTCTAGGGGGACACCAAGAATTGCTAATCGTTTTTTGAAACGAGTTAGAGATTTTGCTCAGATTGAGGGTGATGGGATTATTACTGAAGAGATTGCCAAGAATGCCTTAGATAGATTGAATGTCGATAAATTAGGTTTAGATAGAGTTGATAGAAAGATGTTAAAGATGATTATCGAGAAGTTCAAAGGTGGACCAGTAGGCTTAGGAACCTTAGCAGCTGCTATCAATGAAGAACGAGAGACTATCGAAGATGTTTATGAGCCTTACTTATTGCAGATTGGATACTTAAATAGGACACCACGGGGAAGAAAGGTAACAGATTTGGCTTATAAGCATTTTAATATCGAGGTGGGAAGCTAGGATGAAGGATTTATTTGGTGGACAGATTATCTTAATTGGGGTACTCTTAATTATTGTAGGAATAATCATCAAATTAGGTCTTCCTATTGGACGTTTACCAGGGGATATCTATATTAAAAAGGAGAACTTCACCTTTTATTTCCCGATAACAACTGGAATATTAGTGAGTATAGTGCTATCCTTTATTTTAAAGTTATTTAAATGATATTGGTTGTCACTCGTTACTTATTACTAATTTAGAGAGGCAGGATAATATGAAAATAAAATTAAATCTATTAGTGGTCTTAGTCTTATTGTTTGCAATGACATCTATCAGTAATGCCAGTGTTGATAAAGTAAAAGTAGGGATATTAGATGATGTTGAAGAGGTCTTAATTGGAGCTGAGAATGGGATTAAGGTGATGCTGGATAATGGAGTAGAACTTAGCTTGATCTTAGCAGATAGATTTAATGTTAAGAAGAATAATGATTTAATCTCTTTTGGGAAGAATATCTTCCAAGAAGATAAGATATTGATATATCCTGTTGACTCTAACAGCTTAATAAGTGTCAATGGTAGAAAGTATAGAGGTTATTTAGAGATTTTGAATAATAATAAGGGTTTAACGGTGGTTAATCACGTTGATTTTGATTATTATTTAGCCAGTGTAGTAGGTAGTGAAATCAGTGCTAGATGGCCTATGGATTCCTTGAAGGCACAAGCAGTTGTGGCAAGAACCTATGCTTTAAGGAATATTAAATCCCATGCAAGTAAAGGATATAACCTATCAGCTACTGTGAGGTCCCAAGCCTATAAAGGCTATGCTTTTGAACACCCAAGAACATTAACAGCAGTAAAAGAGACTCATAATGAGGTGGCTATTTATCAAGGTCAGCTGATTGCAGCAGTTTATCACTCTACAGCAGGGGGGCAGACGGCCAAGGGTGCAACTATCTGGAGTAGTGATACACCCTATCTACAAAGTGTTAGTTCTCCTGATGATATTTCCCCCCATTATAGTTGGCAGAAAGAATATTCTAAGGATGAGATAGAGAAGATATTAGTAGCTAAGGGAGTCCCTCTTACTGGATTAAAACAGATTAGTCTGGAAGGTGTAGGACCTTCAGGAAGAGCTAGCTTTATTAGAATTTTTGATATTAATGATAGAATCTATGATGTTGATAGCTCTACTTTTAGATTCTGGCTAGGCTTAAAGAGTACTCGCTTTACCATTAATAATAGTAGTTCCTTAAAGCTAAGTAATTTAGATAATAGTTTCACCTTTGACTTAGAAAGTTTAGGAGTAAAGGATGATTTTACTACAACAGATGAGGATGATCACTATCAATTTGTAGGATACGGCTGGGGTCATGGAGTAGGCATGAGCCAATGGGGAGCTTATCAGATGGCTAAAGAAGGGTATACTTATCAAGAGATACTAAAGCATTATTATCAAGGTATAGATATTGGTGAGTGGTAATTTTATTTTTAGTTTAAGATTGGGTTTAAGTTAATTTCTTATTTTTCATAACTTGCTTAGGCTTAATCTTAAACTTAGGTTTATACTTATTTTGAAGAGGTGGAGGAATATTAGATGAAGGTCAAAGATTTTGATTTTGAACTACCAGAAGAACTAATTGCTCAAGAGCCAATGGAACCAAGGGATAAATCAAGACTAATGGTTATCAATCGAGCAGAAGAGAAGATTGAAGGAAGAATTTTTAAAGAGATTATAGATTATTTTCAGCCAGGAGATACCTTGGTCAGAAATAATACTAAAGTAATTCCAGCCCGTTTATTTGGTCGCAAAGAAGAGACTGGAGGGAAGGTAGAGGTTCTATTATTGACTCAAGTTGAATTAGGAGAATGGGAAGCTCTAGTCCGCCCAGGGCGTAAGTTAAAGCTTGGGACTAGAGTTGTTTTTGGTAATGGGGAATTAGTTGGTGAGATTAAAGATAGAACAGATTTTGGTGGACGAGTGATTAAATTTGAATATGAAGGTACCTTTGAAGCTGTATTGGATAAGCTTGGTAAGATGCCTTTACCACCATACATAACTAAAGAACTAGATAAGAGTGATAAATATCAGACTGTCTATGCTAAGAAACGTGGAGCAGCAGCAGCTCCAACGGCTGGGCTACATTTCACCGATGAACTTTTAGCTAAGATAGAAGCCAAAGGTGTTAATATAGTTGATATAACCTTGCATGTTGGTTTAGGTACCTTTAGACCTGTTAGTGTTGATACTATAGAAGAGCATCATATGCACTCTGAGTATTATGAAGTTTCAGAAGAGGCAGCTAAGATAATTAATGAGGCTAAAGAACGGGGCAATAGAGTATTTTCTGTAGGGACAACCTCTACTAGAACCTTAGAGACTGTGGCTACTGAGAAAGGTAGGGTAGAAGCAGGTAAAGGATGGACTGATATCTTTATCTATCCAGGTTATCAATTTAAAGCAGTGGATGCTTTGATTACCAACTTTCATCTACCACAATCTACTTTAGTAATGCTAGTTAGTGCCTTTGCAGGTCAAGAATTAACAATGAAGGCCTATGAACAGGCAGTTGAGCAAAAGTATAGATTCTATAGTTTCGGAGATGGAATGCTGATTTTATAGTTGATAATTGAGGATTGAGAATTAAATGATTTTAATTTTTTATTGATTTTTGGTTACTTTTTCATCAAGGAAAAACGTAACTCGCCCTCAGGCGAAATTTGAAATTACATTTAAAATAAAAGTTTAAACTTTGTTTTATAGTTATTAAACAAGAGGAGGAAAATATGTCTTTTGAATATACACTAAAGAAAAAATGCAAAGATACTAAAGCAAGATTAGGAGAGTTATCTACTCCCCATGGAAAGATAGAGACACCTATCTTTATGCCAGTAGGGACTAAAGCTACTGTCAAGACTATGACCCCAGAGGAGTTAAGGGAGATTAATTCTCAAATAATTTTAAGTAATACATATCATCTATATTTAAGACCAGGACATGATTTGATAGAAGAAGCTGGTGGATTACATAAGTTTATGAATTGGGATAGACCTATTTTGACAGATAGTGGAGGATTTCAAGTCTTTAGTTTAAGTGATATGAATAAGATTACTGAAGAAGGTGTAGAGTTTAAGTCCCATATCGATGGTTCTAAACACTTTATCAGCCCTGAGAAGTCTATTGAGATTCAGACAGCTTTGGGAGCAGATATTATGATGGCCTTTGATGAGTGTCCACCATATCCTGCTGATAGAGAGTATGTCAAGAAGTCCCTAGAAATGACTACTCGCTGGTTGGAACGTTGTATTAAAGCCAAGACTCGTGATGACCAAGCGTTATTTGGGATTATGCAGGGGGGAATGTATAAGGATTTAAGAGAAGAGAGTGCTAAACAGATTGTTGAGTTTGACTTGCCAGGTTATGCTATCGGTGGCTTGAGTGTTGGTGAGCCTAAAGAGTTGATGATTGAGGTATTAGATTATGCTCCTGACTTCTTACCTGAAAATAAGCCACGTTATCTGATGGGGGTAGGAACACCATTTGATTTATTTGAAGGGGTAATGAGAGGGATAGATATGTTTGATTGTGTATTCCCGACAAGGGTTGCAAGAAATGGTTTAGTCTTTACTAGTCAAGGTAGAGTAACTGTACGTAATGCAACCTATGAAAGAGACTTCACTCCATTAGACCATGATTGTGATTGTTATGTATGTAAGAATTATACTCGTGCTTATATTAGGCACTTAATTAAGCAGAATGAAATCTTAGGTGTAAGGCTGACTACTTATCATAACCTACATTTCTTATTGGATATGATGGAGAATATCAGAAAAGCTATTGCTGAAGACAGATTCTTAGAGTATCGTGCTGAATTTTATGAGAGATATGGACTAGAAGTTTAAGTTAGTTAATATAGTTATTAGTAACGAGTGACGAGTAATCAGTAAAGTACTTGAATTATTATTCTGTACTCGTTAATCATCACTGGTTACTAGTCACAGTTCCTGATATATTAGTTAAAAAAAGATACTTCTTATAAAAGGATTTTAACCTTATAATCTTGAATATAAACATAGAAAATAAAAATATTTTGGTAGTTGATAGGGTTATATTAATTAACTTATATAGCCCTTTGATACTTAAGGAGGAGTTTAGATGGAGATTTTGGGAGGTCTATTACCCTTTGTGGTAATGACAGGTCTTTTTTGGTTTTTATTTATCAAACCACAGAAGAAGAGACAACAAGAACGTCAACAGATGTTAGATAATTTAAGGATAGGGACTAGAATAGTTACTATCGGTGGAATTAAAGGTAAAATTATTGAAATTAAAGATGATGAGCTAGGTTTAGAGATTGCTCCAGAGGTAGAGATTAAGGTCAGCAGAATGGCTGTTGGCAGAATAGAAGATTAAACTCGATTAAAGGTTGAAGAATAGGAGGAGCATGATGTTAGCTATTAAAGATGAGATTAAGGAACTGATTGAATCAGTATTAATAGCAGGAGTTTTAGCATTTTTTATTATAACTTTTGTAGTACAATCCTTTGTAGTCCATGGGCACTCGATGGATCCTACTTTAGCAGATGGTGAGAGATTATTTGTTAATAAGTTTATTTATAGATTTCACCCTCCTCAAAGAGGTGATATAATCGTCTTAAAGCCTAAAGGAGACCCTAAAAGAAAGTATATTAAAAGGGTAATAGGGCTTCCAGGCGATAAGATAGAGATTAAAGAGGGATCTTTATATATTAATGATAAGAAGATTGAAGAGGATTATATTAATGAATCCTATATTAGGAATCGTCTTTATCGTATGTATAATGAGGATAGACAAGAATATGAAGTTCATAGTACTGCTGGTCCATTTCATGTACCTGAGGATCATGTCTTTGCTATGGGAGATAACCGTAACAATAGTTCTGATAGTAGGAATATGATGGCTGTAGGTTATGTTTCCTATAAAGATATCAGCGGTAAAGCATTTTGGGTCTATTGGCCTATAACTGAAATGAAAGTAATAGATGAAGTCAGTTATCCTGAATTAAACTAAAGTTAGTCTATAATATAGACTAACTTGAGATTGATGAAAAACCCCCACTAATTTTTTAGTGGGGGTTTTTCTATAGCTGAATTTAGTTAAAATTGATTTAGAGAGTAATAAAAATTTAATATTATTATCTGATTTTAGAAGAATAGAGTTCTTTTCTCTACGCTTAAGAACGCTTGCGATCTTTTTCATGTTTTGAACTGATGCTGTTAACAAACATTGTTCTTCAACATTTTTCTTTCCACGCATACGACAATAGCGAAGTCCATGCAGATTTTTTCCATCTGCAAAACTTCGCTCAACAGTTTCTTTTCTTTTTTTATAGATACTTTTTCCTTTATCTGTTCTCATA
>NZ_LWDV01000010.1:0-50362 GCF_001693735.1 Orenia metallireducens | reverse complement strand
CTGTTCTATTGTTACAAATTCATATTGTTGTTGTTTTTTCTCTTGAGATACAAACATAATTCTATTTCTCCTTTTAGATATATTGTCAATTATATTATACCATAAATAGAAAAGGCTGTTGACAATAACTTTGTCAACAGCCTGAAGTTAGTCTATAATATAGACTAACTTTTTTTAATTTGTCTAAAAATTATAGGAAAGAAGTAGTAAATATAACTAGATTTTAATGTTAAAAATAGGAAATTGTTTTATATGAAGATAATATATATTATCTTCATATAATGAAAATAGAATAAAAAAGCAGGAAAATGATATTTAATTCTAGAATTTATAGATTACTGCCTAAGAAAAATAAGAGCCATTTCGGTATAAGGGGAGGAGAGTTATGGTATCATTTAATTTGAAATTAAAACAGAAGTTAATCTTAGCACTGGTGTTATTGGCTATTATTCCAGTTTTGATCTATGGAACTTTCAGTTATATCAATCAAAGAGAAGCAATTAAGTATGGAATTATTACTCAGAATAATATCTTGGCTAAACAATTGGCCAGTCGTGTAAGTGAAAGGATTAAAGAGAAGGTTACGATTGTGGATTTAATGGCTACTTTAGATGAGGTTCAGTCTATGGATTTAAAAGAGCACCAGAAAATATTTAAAAAATATTTAGATAAGAATCCTATCTTTGAGATGTTCTTTGTTGCTGATAAAGAAGGTAGATTGGTCAGTCTGAATCAGAGTACTGAATATATAGGTGAGGATTTTAGTCATAGGGGTTGGTTTAAAGGGGCAATAGAAGGTTCTACTTATATCTCAGATTCTTATATATCCCAAGGGACTGGAGAGCCTTGTATTACAATAGCTATACCAATCAGAAAAGGTGCTAAAATTATAGGTGTATTAGGGGCTGATATTAACCTTCAAGTCCTACAAACTATGATAGGCGAAGTGAAGTTAGGTGAATCTGGTTATGCCTTTATTACTGATAGTACAGGGGTGGCAATTGCTCATCCACAATTTGATGATGTAGTTTTAGCTCAAAAGAGCGGAAAAGGAACTTTAGCAGTGGATAAGGCTCTTGCTGGAGGAGATGGATATATTATTTATGAGAATGTTTTTGGTGAAGAGATGTTAGGGTCATATCAACATCTAGATGGATTAGGGTGGGCTTTGGTAGCACAGCAGACAACTGAAGAAGCCTTTAAACCACTCAATAGTCTTATTTCTAAAAATTTACTAATGGTCTTAATTGCTGGCATTATAGCGGGTTTAATAGCTTGGTGGTTAGCTAATAATTTTAGTCAGCCAATTATCCAAGTTGCAGAGGGTATTAAGATGGTTGCAAATGGTAATTTTACTACAAGAATAAATATTGACCGTAGTGATGAATTAGGTGAGTTAGCAGAGACCTTTAATCAAACAACCTCTCAGCAACAACAATTCTTCGGTGGATTATTAAATATGGTAGAGAGAATATCTAGTTATAGCCAAGAGTTATCTGCTAGTGCTGAAGAGACTAATGCAACTATTGATAATAACAATGACGGTATCAGAGAGATGACAAGTAGTGTTCAGCAGATTTCTACAGGCAGTCAAGAGGTGGCTGGACATATTCAAGATGTTGACTCTAAGATAGATTTAGGAAATAAGAATGTTGAAGATACTGTAAAGAGTATGAATAAGATTAATCAGATGGTAAAAAATACTGTAAGAATTATTAATAATTTAGATAGTAACTCTCAAGAGATAGGAAAGATTGTAGAGTTGATTAATAATATAGCAGAACAGACAAATCTTTTGGCATTAAATGCAGCTATTGAGGCAGCTAGAGCTGGTGAGTATGGTCGTGGTTTTGCTGTTGTAGCAGATGAAATTAGGAGCCTTGCTGAAGATACTTCCAAGGCTACTGGTGAAATCAGTAATTTGATTAAAAATACACAGAAAAATTCAAAAGATGGGTTGGAGGCAGTTAAGGAGGTAGAGAGTAAGACTGAAGAAGGTAAGAATATTGTTGAGGAGACTGGTGAATTCTTCAAGCAAATCAAAACTTCAATTCAAGAGACATCAGCCTATATTGAAGAGGTGGCACACTCTACTCAAAGTTTGGCAGAGAATAGTGAGCAGGTAAAAGGTGGTTCCAATGAGATTAGTGCTATGTCACAACAGGTCAGTGATTCTTCTCAAGAACTAGCTGAGATTGCACAGATTTTACAAGGAGAGATAGCTAGATTTAAATTATAATACTAATACTCCCTAGTAATTACTAGGGAGTATTTTATTTTTAGACTTATATACTTTCAAGTTAGATATAAAGCTCCTTTTAATTGAATAAGTTTTAGATAGATATTTTTAAAAGGAATTGAAAAGCATATGGCTAATTTCTTAACTGAAGGGCTTAAATTAGATAATGCTCAGGAAGTGGAAAGTAAAGAAGCTACACTCCCTACAATAAATCAACCTGCACCAGATTTTACTGCTCCAACTAATCAAGGAGAAATCTCTTCATCAAATTATCGGGGACAATGGGGGATGTTGTTTTCTCATCCTTCTGATTTTACCCCAGTCTGTACCACTGAATTTATCTTCTTTTCGAGAAATTATGATAAGTTTGAAGCGTTAAATACTTCATTAATTGGCTTAAGCATCGATAGTATCTATTCTCATATTGCCTGGGTAAGAAGTATTGCTTCATTGTAAAATTAAATTGAACTAAATAAAAAATTAATAAAAAAATGCCCATAGTAAAGGTGCCCTTGTCAAGTAGGCAGTTAAAAAAACTCCTAAGCGGCATGAATTCGATATTCAATCGGACTCATGCCGTTTTTCAATTGTATTCTTTCATTGTTATAAAAGTATATATATTGACTCATTGTGCTAATACACAGAAAAACCATATGGATAAATTTACCGGTAAAAAGCTAAAAAAAGTACATTGAAATTATGAATAAACCAAAAGTTATTTTTATCCAAATATTAAATCTTTAATACGACCTATAGTAACTGTTTTCCCAAGAGACTTATTAATAAAATAACCCAAGTTATGTGCTAAAATTTTAACTTTAATTCTAACTGTTAATCCCCAAAGAGATTTGGCGAGTACATTTGATATATTAAGTTGATCTGTAAGTTGAGAAAAAGATGTCTCAATTCTTCTTCTGATTTTAGAGATTGTTCTTTTAAAAGACTCTGAATATGGAGTTTTACTATTCTTTCGTTTTATAGGGATAAGATCAATATTTTTCTCATCTTTTAAGATATCATTTAAGTCATTACTGATATATCCTTTATCTCCTATAATTTTTAAAGAATGATATGGCGAAGTTAGTTCCCATAGAGTTTCTCTATCATCTACATTAGCTGGAGTTAAATTAAAATCAGTAATATATCCATTTAAAGTAACAAGAGCATGTAGTTTAAAACCAAAATAAGTTTCTTTTTTAGATGCACAATTACCATATTCAGCTTCGCTGAAAGTTTTATTAAAATGTGCTCTCGCAAATTCACATACTGGAATAGGCATACTATCCACAATTCTATAATTATCATACTGATAATTTAGAATTTGAGTCAGTTTTTTACTTATTTCTCCTATTACAGTATGTAGATTTCTAAGAGTTCTATTAAACCTAGTCCTATGACATACTTGTGGAAATAAATCCTTTAGATTCTTTTTTACAAAATTAAACCACGATTTTTCAGAATCAATAGTAAGTGATTCACCTACAATACTGATAGTAATTATCTCACTATCAGAAAGGATTGCTTTATCAATATTACGGCGTTCTTTAATATGTGTTGGGGTTACTTCTTGATAAATGTCATCAATTATAACATAAATAATAGTAATAAAGTCTCTTAAATTTTCAATTTCTATGGTATAATAGTTATTGGACTCCAGCATATGTTATCCTCCTATTTTAAATATTGGTTGTATTTATTATAGGATAACATCTTTTGCTGGGGTTTTTCTATTTAAATTTAACTAGCATAACGCGTCAATATATCTTTGAAAAAGGATTAGTGAATTTTAGAGAGGTTGTCTATGCTACTAGTAAGAATAGTGAAATAAGAGATTAATCTGTTATACTTAGAAATAAAATAGCCCTACTGAAATTTCAGTAGGGCTATTTAAGTAGAGCTAATTTATTTAGCAAAAATATGCTTACCTATTTTACGGACTGTTCTTCTAGAGTAAATCCATCTAGAAGTAGATGTAGCTGGATTGTAGAAGTAGAGACAGCCATATGTAGGGTCCCATCCTCTGATAGCTGAAAGAGTTGCTCTAATTGAATCTTCAGTAGGTCTTTGGCTCCAGACAAGTCCATGGGCTACAGGGGTAAAGGCCCAAGGCTGATAAATAACACCCGCAATTGTATTAGGAAACTTATGACTTCTGACACGATTCATAATAACTGCTGCTACTGCAACCTTGGCAAGAAAAGGTTCTCCTTTAGCTTCAGCATGAACAGTGTTAACCATCAACCTTGTAGTAGGTGATAAACTCCAAAACCATGATGGTGTTTTCGCTTCTGCTAAGTTTAAATTATAGTATCCATAGAAGATAGAAGTTCCAACGAGTAATACTGCTATTAGAATTATGCTTTTTTTCATTTTTCTCCTCCTTTTAGAAAATTTAAATCTTATTTTAATATATAGTTTATACTATTTTTAATCTTTTTATATAAATTATACTGATATTCTAATTAATGATATTAATCTTATCTTTATATAGAATAGTAGCAGAAGGTATCTCTTTGATTTATAAATAAAAAAATAAATGATCAAGCATTATTTTTAGATATCGATAGATTCCCTGAAGTATCTAATTCAGCTAAGTTGACTTGATTCTTATAATCGGTTATTCCCTGTTTTCTTAGCTTCCCAATTAACCATCTTTAGTTCAACTTAACGTGTTCAAGATTCTTCTTTATAATAATCCCATCAATAATTAGTGGGACTATTAAACCTTCGTATTGAGTACTAATATTTAAATCACTAGGCTGTAGAGATCTTTTTTGTGATTTAGAAATAACCGATAGCTGTCCTTGTGGTTCCAATATAGCGTACTCTAAATCTGCAACCTTATTATATCCCTTTTGTCTTAATAGTCCTTTCATCTGATTTAAACTTAAATCTATACCTTTTAATGCTCCCATGTCAAGTTGTCCATCTTCAACTAATACTGTTAGTTTATGTTCTAGAATTGGAGTTAACTTTTCGGTAAGGGTCAATCTACTTGTTAAGATTATTAAAAAGATAAGAAATCCAGTTCCAAATAAAGCCTTAGTAGTAACTTTAGTGATTAAGGGCTCAGCAGAAAGAGTTGCTAGAAGTATGACACCAGCCATTTCGTAGGATGTCATTTGAGCAATAGCTTTCTTAGATAATATCCTAGTACCAAAATAAGTAAAGGTATAGATTAATAAAACTCTAATTGAATATGAGAGAAAATCTGTCAATTATATCCCTCCTTTAAGGACGTGGGAAGACATCAGTTAAATTTTGTGAGATTACTTTTAAAAGGCCTAAGTGTTCAAGAGAGTCATCCTCTTTATGCTTTATTAATGTTCTTAGCTGACCTAATGTTCTTTCAAACTCATAAATCTCTGCAGTTTCATTGCTAAGTTGTATTACTAACCTATTATCCCAATTCTTTTCTAAGTTACTTAGATTCTTTTTGGCTAGACTCCAATCATCAGCTGTTATTAATTTCTCAATATTATTTAAGTTGTCAACTAATAATTTAGTTGGTAAAAAAACTGTAATATAGCTTATAAGATTATAAAAGCAACAATCCAACAAAATACCATAATATATCGTATATTCAATCGGGCAAACATCTTCTCACCTCCTAAATATATTATTTCTATTTACTTCAAAAATTATTTACAATAAATACCGTTGAATGATAGGGGCTATATCTGTATAATTAGATTCGTTAATTAAACTTTGGAGGTGAAGAATCATGAAGAATAAATTTACAATTACTTTTGTGATGATACTAGCTTTGATGATTTCTGTGACCTCAGTTGGCGAAGCAACTGTTTTAGGCAATAGAATGTTATACTTCGGTAGTCGTGGAAGGGATGTTAAAGCTTTACAGAGTATGTTAGCAAGTAAAGGATATTTTGATGTTGAGCCTACTGGGTATTATGGTCCTATCACAGAAAGGGCTGTAATTGAATTCCAAAAAAACTATAACCTCAGAATTGATGGTTTTGCAGGATATGAAACTATTAATAAATTAAAGAATAATCATAATTTAAATGTGAGTAATTTAAATTATCGATTAAATGTAACTGCTGAGGAGATGGAACTATTATTAAGAATAGTTTATTCCGAAGCTAGAGGAGAGAGTTTTAAAGGACAAGTAGCTGTTGCCTCAGTTGTAATTAATAGGGTACTAGATAATCGTTTCCCCAATACAATTAAGGGAGTAATCTTCCAACCTTGGGCATTTACAGCTGTACATGATGGACAGTTCTGGTTAGATCCAGCCCCAAGTATGCTTAAAGCTGTAGAAGCAGCCTTAAAAGGGTGGGACCCAACTGGAGGAGCTGTATTCTATTATAATCCAGCTAAGGTAACCTCTTATTGGATTTATACACGTCCAATAATTACTAGAATCGGACGACATTTCTTTGCAGCATAATTAAAAGAGCCTTTTACTGTTAACAGTAAAAGGCTCTTTTCTATTCTTGATTATTTCTATATAGGGTTACTTCAAGCCCTTCTTGGGGGTTATAAGTAATTATTGCTTTATCTATCATTAAACCCACTACAGATAATTCATCACAATAGTCATTTTGTCCAATCAATTCCCAATAATACTCTTCTACTTCAGGCTGTTTCTCTATATTTAACATCTCTTCTATCTCTTCAACTCTATCTTTATTTAGATTTAGAGAATTATCTTTAAATTTAATTATTGTCTGTTCTTGGTTGACCTTGATCTTAATATCTATTTCATCTGCTTTATTATTAAAAGAGAGGGATAAGATTTCATCAAGAATCTTAATTATCTTCATCTTCTCATGTTTCATATGTATCACTCCTTTTTTAGAGAATCTAATATGGGAAAGAGAATTATAGCTACCAATCCTCCAGCAAAGCCATTATTGTATAGATTCAACCCCCCATGTAAGTATCCTATATTCATTACTACAGATAGATGTAAAAAACCCGCAAGTAATCCACTTAAACTACCAAATACTCCTGTAATTGGGGCTAAAGTTGTAGAGAATAGTAATGCTAAGATCAGACCTGGGTCAGCAAGCCCCCAAATCTTTGTGACACTGCCTAGCAATACTCCACAAGCTACAGGTATTGTATTGAAGGGATGCTTACCAAAAGCTGAAAAGCCAACAATAGTAAATAAACCACCAACTGTGGGACCATTTAAAGGGCTCCCAATAAGAGTTAATATCAACATATAGAGTAGACCCATTAAGCCCATATTAAGTAGTGTTACTGCAAAGGTATCAAGGGTTACAAAATCTGTTACTATCCTACCTGATCTCTTCCATAATTTCTTTAATCTTTTAAAGGACTCCTTATTTAATAGATATCCAATTAGAAGCATCGATAAGAAATAAAATAACAGAGGTATTCTTAGCTCTTTAGAGTATTGATTTGTCCAAATTAATTGCTTATTATACTCGATCCCATAGGAGCGGAATAATGACATCAATAAGGTTCCTATTAATCCTGCACTAAAGCCTATATTATATAAATTGAATCCTTGATGACTACTCAATAAATGGGAGGCAACTGGTGAGATGATAAACCCTGTAACTATTCCAAATAGAGTGGCTAATAATATCCCCTTACTTGTAAAACCAAAGAACAGAATACTCTGACTGACTACAGGAGCCAAGGCTGTACTGAATAAAGCCACAATTATAAATTTACTTAAAGGTTCTTTTTGATAAAAGGAATATAGCTTTACTCCAATAATTACTGGTATTATATTAAATATGTTCTTTCCAAACATAGAAAAGCCCATTACAGTGAAGATAGCAGCTATACTTATTCCTGTTAGTCTGACTTTGTTTACTTTTAGTAATAATAATGAGAATAGTCCTAAGATGCCTGAATTAAGAAGGGTGGCTCCTACCCCTCCAATACCTAAATAGTCGCTAATTAGGAGATCGCTAGATAAGATGATATTTTTAAATCCATGATTAATCTCTGTTGGATGCTCAAAGACAAAGGCAGATAATATTAATGAAATAGGGTAAAGGAGTAAGAGTTTAAATTTTACTTCTTCAGATATTCTCCTTTTTATGAATTTTTCTTTAATAATATTCATCTCCTTTTAATAAAGGTTATTTTTATTGCTAAACCAAGATGATTATAGCATATAGGTCTATCAATTTAAAGTTAAACTTAATTGGTATATTGCGACACTTTTCACACCTCACCCTAACCCTCTCCTAAGAATAGGAGAGGGTTAGGGTGAGGTGTGAGACTTTGAACTTGACTTTAATATCAACTGTACCCTGTACCCTGAAGTAAAAAGTGTCGCACTATCTATCTATAACGTCATATTTAAATTTAACTCTAAAATCATAAATTATTCCTGATAATTTTAGAGTCAATACCTATTATAACAAGCTACCCTCTTATTCATAGCTAAATATCGAAGTGTCTCTTGTGAAAAATGAATAAATTACCATAATCGGTTATTGACATATGATTATAAGTGGGTTATAATAATCATAAACCAGATTATGAACATATGTTAATAATGAAAAAGGGGGAACAGAGATGAAAGTTGCAGTAACAGCTAGCAATAATACTGATTTAAATGTAAAAATTGATCCTAAATTTGGGAGAGCACCTTATTTTGCAATAATTGATTTCGATAATGATAAAGTTAACTTTATTGATAATTCAGCCAAAGATGCTACTGGTGGAGCAGGGATTCAAGCTGCCCAAACTATAGTGGATCAAGGTGTTGAAGGATTAATTACTGGCAATGTTGGACCAAAAGCCTTTAATGTTTTAAGTAAGGCTAATATTAAAGTATATTCTGCTAAGAAAGAAACAATTAAAGAAGTACTTAGTAAGTATAAAAATAATGATTTAAAAGAGGTAGCTGCTCCAACAAATAATGGTCATGCTGGAATGTAGGTGGTTAAGATGAAGATTACAGTTTTAAGTGGCAAAGGTGGTACAGGTAAGACCACTGTAGCAACTAATTTAGCTTTGTCCATAACTAATGTTCAATTTTTAGATGCAGATGTAGAAGAACCTAATTCATATATCTTTATTAAACCTGATTTTGGAGAAGGATACCAACAAGTATTGAGAAAAGTTCCAATAATTGATCAAAATAAATGTAGGGCTTGTCGAAGCTGTGTTGATTTCTGTGAATATAATGCTCTAGTACTATTAGGAGAAGAAGTACTTGTCATTAAAGAGATGTGCCATAGCTGTGGCGGATGTAAGTATATTTGTCCTGAAGGGGCAATTATAGAAGAGAATAAAGAAATAGGTAAGATTAGAGTCGATAAATCAGTTGCAGGAATGGAGTTTTGGCAGGGAGAGTTAAATATTGGTGAAGCGTCAGCAATACCTGTGATTGAAGCTTTAAATCAAAAGATTTCTGAAGATAAAACTGTAATTATCGATGCTCCACCGGGAACTACCTGCCCGACAATAGCAGCAATTTCTGATGCTAACTATTGTATTTTATTAACAGAACCAACACCTTTTGGTCTACATGATCTAAAGATGGCAGTAGAAGTTGTTAAAGAATTGGGCAAACCTTGTGGAATTATAATCAACCGTTCAGAAGAAGATGCTGATAAATTGATTGAAGATTATGCTAGTAGAGAAGGTGTTAGTATCTTAACTAAGATTCCTTTTAAAAGAGAGATTGCTAGATTGTACTCACAAGGGACTCCCTTTGTAGAAGAGATGCCTGAATGGAAAGAGAATTTTCAAGAGGTCTTTGCCAAAATAAAGCAGGTGGTTAGATGAAGAAATTAACAGTTATCAGTGGCAAAGGTGGTACAGGTAAGACTACAGTAACTGCCAACTTAGCAGCTTTGGCAGATAATTTAATTTTAGCAGATTGTGATGTAGATGCTCCTAATATGCATCTATTAATGAAACCTAAGGTAATTGAAGCGGAAGTCTTCAAAGGAGCAAAAGTAGCTGTCAAAGATCAGCTTAAATGTATTGAGTGTGGTCTATGTAAAGAACTCTGTAACTTTAAAGCTATTACTTCTGATTTTAAAGTAGATGAGATTCGTTGTGAGGGCTGCGGACTATGTGTAGCCAAATGTCCTAGTGATGCACTAAAGTTAGAGTTAGAAGAGACAGGAGATCTTTACTATTCTCAGACCAAATTTGCTCCAATGGTACATGCTAAGCTAAAGATAGGGGCTGAAAACTCTGGTAAGCTAGTCAGCCAAGTCAAAGAGAAAGCAGAAAGCTTAGCCCAACAGGAAGAGAAGGAGTTACTTTTAATAGATGGTTCCCCAGGAATAGGCTGTCCTGTAATTGCTTCTATTAATGGAGTTGATAGTGTTTTAGTTGTAACAGAGCCTACTAAATCAGGATTAGCAGATTTAAAACGAGTTTTAAAGACAGTTAAGTATTTTAATCTGCCTGCTGTAGTAGCTATTAATAAGTATGATTTAAATCAAGAGATTAGCTTAGAGATAGAGAGTTTCTGTCGGCAAAATCAAGTCAAGATAGTGGGTAAGCTTCCTTTTAGCAAAGTAATTGTAGAAGCGATGCAACAGGGGGAGCTGGTAGTAGAATCTGCTCCTGAGAGTAAAGTTACTACTGCTATTAAAGAACTGTGGGAAAAAGTAAGCTGTGATTTAAAACTTAAAGGTTAGAAGTTAAAAACTCTTAGCTTTTAACTCTTAACTAATAACAAGGAGTGATTAACATGAAGATAGCAATACCTAGTCAAGGAAATACAGTAGCTGGTCATTTTGGTCATTGTCCAGAATTTACCATTGTGGAGGTTGATAATCAAGAGGTTGTCAGAGAAGAGAGGATAGCCAATCCTGGTCATAAGCCTGGTTTTTTACCTAAATTCCTTCATGGATTAGAGGTTAATGTAATTCTTGCTGGAGGGATGGGGCAGAGAGCAGTAGATTTATTTAATCAAAATCAGATTGAAGTAGTTACAGGAGCAAGTGGACTGGTTAAAGATGTAGTTAACTCCTATTTAGCCAATAATCTAGAGCTAACAGATAATATCTGTAATCATGATGATACAGAAGAGCATGAGTGTAGCCATTAGAATTGACAATTAAAAATAATAGTTAATCATGAAGAGTGGAGAAGCTAAGTTCTAGAAGAGTTTAATGCTCCATTCTTCATTTTTGCCATAAATTAAGCAATAAACAAAGGAGGCGGGTATAAATGGAAAAGATGTATAGTGTAGAAGATGGTTGGTTTAAATTGGAGCATGGACTTGTTAATGAAGGGTTGATTGCCATAGCTAGTGGTAAGGGTGGAGTTGGTAAATCAACTGTAACAGTCAATCTAGCTTTAGCTTTACATAAATTAGGTAAAAGAGTAGGAATTATTGATGCTGATATTCATGGCTTTAGTATTCCTAGAATCATCGGTTTAACTGATAAGCCTAGAGCATTTAATGAGAAAGAGATTATCCCACCAGAAGTTAATGGGGTTAAGGTCATGTCGGCTGGTTCTATGATTGATGAGAATAAGGCTATTATCTGGCGAGCGCCGATGCTGCTGGGAGTATTGGAACAGTTTATGAAGGATGTTCACTGGGGAGAGTTAGATTATCTTCTATTTGATCTTCCTCCAGGAACTGGTGATATGCCCTTAAATATCATGCAGCAGATCTCAGATGCAGGGATATTAATTGTGACAACTCCCCAAGTAGCTGCTACTAAGGTAGCAGGTAGAGTAGGAGCGATGGCTCAACAGCTTGATTCTGATATTTTAGGAATTATAGAGAATATGTCTTATTATCAATGTGCTAACTGTGGTGAGAAAGAGTATATCTTTGGTCAAGGTGGAGGTCAGAGAATGGCTGAAGAGTTAGATACAAAATTGTTAATCCAATTACCTTTAATGGCTACTATTCGTCAAGGTAGTGACCAAGGTAAGTCAGTTGTAATAGCTGATCCTAAAGCTGAAGTTACTAAGAAGTTTATTGCTGTAGCTGAAAAAATTATTGCTCAAAGAGCGAGATAAGTTTTTAGAGTGATACTTAATAGGTATATAGCGACACTTTTACTTTTTAAAAGCGAATAAAAATCTTAGGTTCCGCCTAAGGGCAGGTTACGTTTTTCCTTGATGAAAAAGTAACCAAAAAATCAAGAAGAAAATTTAACTCTCTCAGCAACCAATATCTCTTGAAAATCAGAAATATAGTACTTCTACTTCAGAGATAACGCTATAATTATTGTTCTTCGAGAATATTTGCTTCGTTCAAGCATTAATTTTCTTCAGTTTAAAAATCTTTAAAATCTTTTAATTCTTAACTTTTAATTATAAAAAGTGTCGCGTTATCTTTATATAAACTCATATTTAGGTTTTACTCTTAAAATTATTTATTCATGTAAGGAGGTTGCTTGTGAAAGTTCATCACTACCAGCATCGAGTACAGTATCATGAAACAGATCAGATGGGAATAGTGCATCATAGTAATTACATCAAATGGCTTGAAGAAGCAAGAAATGAATATCTACGAGAGCAGGGGATTAGTTGCCGACAATTAGAGGAGCTTGGAATTCTATTACCTGTTATAGAAGTTAATTGTTCTTATAAACAGAGAACTTATTATGATGATGTAGTAACAATTAAGGTTTTTATTAAAGAATTAAGTCGAGTGACTATTACTTTTGGCTATGAAATTAAGAAGGATGGAGAACTGCTGCTGCTAGCTAGTACTAAACAGTCTTTTGTTAATGAAGACTTTAAACCTTTTTCTTTAGAACGGGAAAGAGCAGATGTTTGGGCAACTCTTTTTGGTGATTTAAGATAGAGGGGAGGCAATTGAAGATGATGACTATGCCTATGCAAATTAGAAGAGTAGGTGACCCAGTTTTAAGAACAGAAGTTAAAGAAGTAGTAGAAGTTACAGATAAAATCAGAAATTTATTAGATAACATGGCAAAAAAGATGTATCAAGCAGATGGAGTAGGTTTAGCTGCTCCACAGGTAGGGATTAGTAAGCAATTAGTTGTAATTGATATTGGACAAGGATTAATTGAGCTAATTAATCCCCAGATTATTCAAAAATCAGAGAAAACCTATATAGATCAAGAAGCCTGCTTAAGTATCCCTAACCAGACTGGAAAAGTAGAAAGGAATTATAAAGTTACAGTTAAAGCCTTAAATAGGCATGGAGAAGAGATTAAGCTAGAAGGGAAAGGGTCTTTAGCTAGAGCTTTTCAGCATGAAATTGATCATCTCCAAGGGATTTTATTTATTGATAAAGTTATTTGAATTTAAGGTTAATGTAGAAAAGGAGAGAATTATGGAATTAAGATTGGATTGTTTACCTTGTATTTTCAGACAGACATTAGAAGGTAGTAGAATGGTAACAAAAGATGAAGCAGTAATTAGAGAGGTTTTAAATGAGTATGCACAACTGATACCTCAGTTTGATTCTACTCAAAAAGCACCTGCTATTGTGGGAAAGGTACATCAGATAATTAAGGAGAAGACAGGGACAGCAGATCCATATCAGAAATTTAAAGAAGAGCATATGAATTTAGCTTTAAATTTATATTCTAAGATTAAAGGAATAATTGAAGATTCTGCTGATCCTCTTCAAGGGGCTTTAATTATGGCTGCTACTGGTAATTCCATTGATGCTGGACTTTTTGCTAAGGTTAATATTGAAGAACAGATTGAAGATGCTTTGAAGAATGGTTTTGTTCAAAGCGATTTTAAATTATTTAAAGAAAAATTAAAGCCTCATACTAAAATCTTAATTATTGGTGATAATGCTGGGGAAGCAGTTTTTGATAAATTATTGATAGAAGAATTGAGTAGATATGGGGTTAAGGTTACTTATGCTACTCGGGATGTTCCTGTTCTAAATGATGTAACTCTTAAAGAAGCTAGAGAGATAGGGCTTGATCAACTAAGTAAATTAATATCTAGTGGTTGTAAAACTCCAGGTACAATACTTGATAATACGATAGAAGAATTTAAGTTAGCTTATCAACAAGCAGATATAATAATTAGTAAAGGGCAAGGAAATTTAGAAGGACTATCATCAGCTCAAGAAGCTATCTTCTTTTTATTAAAGGCAAAATGTAGCTTGGTTGCTCAGATACTAGATGTTAATGAAGGTGATTTAGTATTTAGATTTAAAAAGCAAAAGGAGCGATTAGCTTGAATTCACAAAATACCAAGGTTAAGATTTTAGTAGAGAATAGAGTGGCAAAAGAGAACTTATTAGCTGAACACGGACTCTCTTTTTTGATTAGTTATCGAGAAAAGAATTATCTATTTGATACTGGTCAAGGTCTAGTGTTGATCAATAATATGAAGAATTTAGGAATTAAAGTTGCTGATATAGATGGAGTTATATTAAGCCATGGTCATTATGATCATGGCAATGGCTTGCAAGAAATTCTAGCTTTAAATTCTGAACTTGAAGTTTTTGCTCATCCAGAGGTCTTTATCCCCAAATATTCTGGTAAAAAGGTTAATTTAGTCCCCCGTGGACTTAATATAAAGAAAGAGGAGATACAAAACTTTAAGCCCATTAGAAAGGCTACTGAGATTAGTGCAGGATTATGGATGACTGGTGAGATTCCAAGAAAATCTAACTTAGAAGAACTGTCTAATAAGTTTAAAAGAGAGGTTGCAGGGCAGATTCAACAGGATAATTTTACTGATGAACAAGCAGTATTTATTGAGACTAAAAAGGGTTTAGTGGTCCTATTAGCTTGTACCCATGCTGGAATAATTAATACTTTAGAGCATATCAAAGCTCTTAGCGGTAGTCAAAAGATTCATGCTATTATTGGTGGAATGCATTTAATTAATGCTAATCAAAAACGAATTAACGAGACTGTTAGTTATTTAGCTCATCTTAATTTTGAGTTGATTGTCCCCTTACATTGTACTGGATTTAATGCTTTGCAAGCTATGTTAGCTAAATTTAAAGATAAAGTTAAATTAAGGCAAGTTGGTGAAGAGTTTATCTTTTAATATAGAGGAGGAAGCATAATGAAAAAAGAGTTAGCACCTTTTAAGAGTTGTTTACATCCTAGACCTAATGTCATAGTCTCATGTTGTGACCAAGAAGGGAGAGATAATGCTTTGGCTGTAGCTTATGCAAGTAACTGTAGCTATGATCCTCCAATGGTGATGGTAGGGATTGTTCCTTCACGCTATTCCTATCATATAATCAAAGAGACAGGTGTTTTTGTGGTCAATTTAGTTCCTAAAGATTTGGAGAAAGAATATTTTTACCTAGGTAGTCATAGTGGTAGAGATGAGGATAAAATTAAAAATTTAAATTTAGAAGTTAAAGATGGAACTGAGGTTAATGCTCCACTGTTAGTTGATTTTCCAGTTAATATTGAATGTAGTGTAGTTGATTCAATTCTAACTGGTTCCCATGAAATGTTTATTGGAAAGGTAGAAAAGGTACATGTTAATGAAGAATTGGTCGATAGTGAAGAAGAAGTTGATTTATTTAAGATTAAGTTCTTATAAATTAACTTTAGAAATAAATAATATATAAACCAAGCGTCTCTATTTAAATAGGGACGCTTAGCTTTTTATCTAGAGAGGTGGTTTCTTAGGGACCAGTGTAGTTGATTTTATTATTGATATATGTTCATAATGAAGTTATAATATAATTGTAATGAGCATATGTTTAAAAACAAAGAAGGAGTTGGTTTAAATGCCTAGAGGAAATGGAAGAGGTCCTGAAGGTTTAGGTACTATGACAGGTAGAGGTTTTGGTTATTGTGCTAGTTATGAGGGTCCAGGTTGTTTTGATAATAGAAGGGGTGGGAGAGGTTTTGGACGTAGTTTTGCTAGAAAAGGTCGGAAAGCTGCTTTTAGAAGAAGAGGAGCTTATGCTTTTAATACTTCAGCTTATAATCCTAATATCGAGTTAACAGTTAATGAAGAGATTGACTATCTTCAAGAGGAAGCTCAATTCTTACAAGAGCAATTAGAAAACATTCAAAATCAAATTGCTAAATTAGAAACCGAACAAGAGGATTAATTTAAAGTTAAAGGCTTACCTAATTTTACAGGTGAGCCTTTAACTATTTAGCTGATTTATTAAATAATCAATTAGATTTAATATCTATCTTAAACTATGATATAATTAGTTTAGATTTAATCTGAAACGAGGTGTATATTATGGTTAGACCTACGAAAAAACGTAGAGTCGAATATCTACCAAAGGTTACTTTTTTTAAACCTGCTGGAGTTCCTAAAAGAAGCTTAGAAGAAGTTAATTTAACGATAGAAGAAGTAGAGGCTATTAGATTAAAGGATAAAGAAGAGTTAACCCAAGAAGAAGCAGCTGAAAGAATGGAGGTTTCAAGACCTACTTTTCAGAGAGTCTTAACCACAGCTAGAAAGAAGATTGCTGAGGCTTTAATAGAGGGAAAGGCAATCCGCTTTGAAGGTGGAGATTATCGCCTGGCTAAATTTAAATGTCCTTCTTGTGGTGATAAGTTTAGCCCTAAACACAAGCATAAACATCGTAATCATCACAGTAAGTGTCCAAAGTGTCTAGATTAGAAGAAGTCAAACAAAATATTAACTATTTAAAATGGTGGATATCTGAATTCAGATATCCACCATTTGTATGTTTAGATAATTATCTTATAAAATTTTAAAGAGAAGAATTTAACTTCATCACTATAGTCCATATAATCGCTCTTATTATTCTTAGCCTCTATATCTATCAAAAACAATTCTTAATTGATAAGTATCATAGCAGAGAAATCAATAATTTAATAGAAAATACGATTTTATTTATTAATATTATGATTTAAATTTAAATTTATTCTAAAAAGCATAATTTTTAGCTATTATATATTAAATAAGTTTTGAACTAATTTTTCTTTTATACTTGACAAAATAGATAGGTTTTATTATAATTTATATGGAAATGAAAGTTATTATCATTATCATTTGTTAGAAGGGAGGATTATTGTTATAACTAGTAATTAACCTTACATAACTACTAAAGAAGTAGAACCGATTATGGTGCTAAGATGATAATCTTATATTTAGATAGCAAGTTATTAATGGACTTAGATTAGTTGGTTTAGTAAAAACATTAAAATTGAAACTATATTATTAAGGAGTGAATTATTGTGAAAAAATCGTTATTTATTCTAGCTTTAGTTGTACTAGTAGGAACAGTTTCATCTGCACCTGCATCAGCAGGGTTTTTTGATTTCTTATTTGGAAAGGATAATGGTGAGGTTAATCTTTATACAAATAGACATTACGATACAGATGAAGAGTTATTAAAGCAGTTTGAAGAAGAGACAGGTATTAAGGTAAATGTATTAAAGGGTGGTTCTGATGAGCTAATCGAAAGAATTGCTAGAGAAGGTAAGAATACAAATGCTGATTTATTAATTACTGCTGATGCAGGTAGATTACATAGAGCAAAGGCTGCGGGATTATTACAAGCTATAGATAGTGAGACAGTATTAAATAATATCCCTGCTAATCTAAGGGATGAAGATAATCAGTGGGTTGCTTTAACTGTTAGAGGAAGAGTTGTTGTGTACGCTAAAGATAGAGTAAATCCTTTAGAAATATCTACATACGAAGATTTAACTGCTGATAAATGGAGAGGTAAAATATTAGTAAGATCTTCAGCAAACATCTATAACCAGTCATTACTTGCTTCGCTATATGCTTTAAATGGCGAAAAATATGCTAGAGCCTGGGCAGAAGGTGTCTTAAATAATATGGCTAGAGCTCCTAGAGGTAATGATAGAGCTCAAGCAACGGCTGTTGCAGCAGGTATTGGTGATTTAGCGATTATGAATACTTATTATATTGGAAAGATGTTAAACTCTTCTAATCCAGAAGAAGTAAAGGTAGCAAAACAGGTAGGAGTACGTTTCTTAGAGCCAACACATATTAACGTAAGTGGAGTAGGTCTGACTAAACATGCTAAAAATAGAGAGAATGCTATTAAATTAATAGAGTTTCTATCAAGTGCTAAGGCACAAAAGTTCTTTGCAGAGGCTAACTATGAATACCCAGCAAACCCAACTGTAGAGGCTTCAGCTTTATTGAAGTCATGGGGAGACTTTGAAACTCAAGATATCAACTTAACTAAATTAGGTGAATTCAATCAACAAGCAGTTGAAATCTTCAATGAAATAGGATGGCAGTAAGAATTTTTAAAGGGTAGCCAAGGGCTGCCCTTTTTTACTAAAAGGTAGGTGAATAGAGTTGTTAAAGAGAAGAAACTTAAAATTTCTGTTTAATATCTGGTCAATTTCAAGCCTTATTATTATTATGTTTGTGTTAATTCCTAATGCGAATATTTTATTAAATATTTTTAAGCCAGCAAATCAAAACTGGAATCATATTAAAGAATACTTATTAAAAGATTATATAATTAATTCAGCTGTTTTGGTTCTCTTTACAGGATTCTTTTCTATCTTGATAGGGTTAATACCAGCTTGGCTAATTACCCAATATCAGTTTCCCTTCCGTAACTTCTTTAAATGGTCGTTGATTTTACCCTTAGCAATCCCTCCTTATATTGGTGCCTATACCTATAATGGATTATTAAATTATACAGGAGTTATCCAGACATCCTTAAGAAATTATTTTGGGATTAGTGTAAATCCAATTTATTTTGATATTATGAATATCAAAGGTGCAATATTTATCTATACTATCTTCCTATTTCCCTATATTTATATCATTACAAGGTCATTTTTAGCCAAGCAGAGTGCTTCTTTAGTAGAGGCTGCTAGGACTTTAGGAAGGAGCTCTTTTGAAATTTTCTGGTATATTATCTTACCAATCACTAGAACAGCAATTGTAGCAGGGGGTAGTTTGGTTGTTTTAGAAGTTCTAAATGATTATGGTGTCGTTAAATATTTTGGAATTACAACCTTCAGTACAGCCATCTTTAAGACTTGGTTTGGGATGGGAGATTTAATTTCAGCAGTAAGGTTATCTGCTTTATTGATGATCTTTGTTTTTGGGGTTCTATTAATAGAGAAGTTTTCACGGGGAGGAAAGAGGTTTAGTTATAGTACTACTAAGGTTAGACCCCTTTCTAGAACAAAACTATCAGGAATCAAAGCTTTTCTAGTATCAGCTCTCTGTTCATTAATCTTTGTCATTGGATTCTTAATCCCTACATTACAACTACTTTATTGGAGTTGGTTGAGTTATGCTAAGATTTTAGATGTAGACTTCTTTATCTTCTCCTTTAACTCTATATTTGTAGCACTACTTGCTTCAATATTAATTATAATCATCTCAATAATTGTAGCTAATACTGTAAGAATCAGTGATAATATATTAGCCAAAGTATATTCAAAGGTAGCGATCCTGGGTTATTCAATTCCAGGTGCTGTTATAGCTGTAGGTATCCTATTATTCTTTATAGGGTTAGATAAATTTATAGGTTCTGGTAAATTGATTTTAACTTCTACTATATTGATGCTTATCTTTGCTTATATCATTAGATTTTTAGCTATTGGTTACAATTCTATAGAATCTGGCTTTGATAAAGTGGGTAAGAGTTTTTTTGAAGCATCTAGGACCTTAGGTTTAGGAATAACTAAAACCTTCTTTAAGGTTGATTTACCAATGATTAAGCCAGCTGTAATCAGTGGGTTCCTTCTGGTCTTAATTGAGATTCTAAAGGAGTTACCCTTAACTTTAATCTTAAGACCCTTCAACTTTGATACCTTAGCTAGCAAGGCTTTTGAATATGCAAGTGATGAGATGATACATGAGGCTGCTATTTCATCTATAATTATAATTTTTATCTGTTGTCTAGCTATATATGGAATTCATAAGCTTGGAGCGGGAAAGGGGAGTACAGATGTTAATTGAAATTAAAGATTTAAACTTTAGATATAATAATTCTAAGGTTGATACTTTAAGGAACTTTAATCTTGCTGTAGATGCTGGAGAAATAGTCTGCCTATTAGGAGAGAGTGGAAGTGGAAAGAGTACAGTACTACGTTTGATTTCAGGGCTTGAAGAGCCAAATAATGGGGTTATTAAGCTTAATGGTGAGATAATAGTTGATAACAAAACCTTTATACCTTCTGAAAGACGGGGGATAGGTGTGGTCTTTCAAGATTATGCACTATTTCCCCATATGTCAGTAGCTGAGAATATACTTTTTGGAGTGAAGAATAAGAGTAGCAAGTATAAGAAAGAAAAGCTAGCTCAATTATTAAAACTAGTAGGTTTAGAAGGTTTACATGATAGATATCCCTATCAGATTAGTGGAGGGCAGCAACAAAGAGTAGCATTAGCGAGAGTTTTAGCAATAGAGCCTTCACTGATATTGATGGATGAGCCTTTTAGTAACCTTGATGCTAGTTTACAGTCTAGAATCAGAGAAGAATTAAAAGATATTATAAAAAAGACTGCTATAACCTCAATCTTCGTCTCCCATGATAAGGAGGATGCTATCAGTATAGCAGATAAGATAGTAGTTTTAAAAGATGGGAAAATTATTCAACAGGGAAAGACGAAGAATATAATTTCTAATCCAGCTTCTGATTATGTGGCAGCTCTCTTCTCCTAATAAATAAATAGTTAGCCACCTAATTAATGGGTGGTTATTTCACTTTATGAATATATTATCAGAATAAATCCATACTAAGTTAAGATTAAACTATTAAGAACTATTTAATTTGGGTTCTTCTGCTAATTGGCTGAGAAGATTTATAATTTTAGCAGATTCAGTTTATAGATTCAAGTTAAGTCTAAGCTTAAATTTGAGCAAAGAATTTACTTTCTTGAATTTATTTAGCCTAAACAAACTTTTAATAGCAAAATTTGTGGTTGAACCTTAATTTATTAGATAGAGGAGTGGATTATATTATGAGCGAACTAACTATTGAAAGATTAATTACAGTAGAAGAGGTTAAGCAGCACCCCTTAATTAAGGCTTATATCTCAAAGGCAAATGAACACCTCTCTTCAATGGGCTATACTGAGCATGGGTTTAGACATGCAGGACTTATCTCTAAGTTAGTAGGTGATATCTTAACAGAATTGGACTACTCTGAAAGAACTATAGAGCTTGGTAAGATTGCTGGTTATATACATGATGTGGGAAATGTGATTAATCGCCATGACCATGATCAGCATTCAGCTATAATTGCTGAGAATCTATTAAGGGAGATGGGAATGGATTATGAAGAGATTGCAATGATTATTGGTGCTATAGGAAATCATGATGAGAATTTTGGTGAACCAGTCAATGTAATATCAGCAGCATTGATTATAGCTGATAAATCTGATGTTCATTATACTAGAGTTAGAAACAAGGAGTTTGCTACCTTTGATATCCATGACAGGGTCAACTATGCTGCTAAACAATCGACTATTAAGGTAAATAAATATGATAAGACGATTACTTTGGAATTAGAGATTGATTTAAAGATTATTTCAGTCATAGAATATTTTGAGATATTTTTAACAAGGATGTTGATGGCTAGAAAAGCAGCAAGAACTTTAGAGTGTAACTTCCATTTAATAATTAATGATACTAGGTTATTATAAGGGTTTTGATTGATTGACAAGGAATTTTTAAAAGGATATAATAGATATGCTGTCTAATATTATATATGGTTATTATTTTTGGTATTTGATAATATATTCTAGGCAATTATCTAGTGCCAATAATTAATAGCTAGTATTATATTTATTCTCTGGTTAGTATTTATAAGATTTTACATAAGCCTATTTTAAGAAGGTACTATACTGATGGATAATTGAAGCGAGGTTTAGTAACATCTGCTACTAGACCAGAAATTGTTTTATCTTATAGATAACATTTCTAGAGGTATGTAGCCTTTATAAGAAGGGAATGTTATATATTTTGATGAGTTTGATTTTAATAAAAGAAAGGAGATAAGGTTATGAACTGGAAACAGAAAAGAATGTTTAATTTTGTTCTAATTTTAGCATTAGTAGGACTGGCAGTATACTTTTTATATCCATTGAATGAAAGTATGGAATTAGGGTTAGATTTACAAGGAGGAACCCATGTGCTATTAGAAGCACAGGATACCCAAACTGCTGAAGTTGATGATGATGCTATGAATCGATTAGTAAATGTTATTAATCGTAGAGTTGATGAGTTAGGATTGACAGAGCCACTTGTTCAAAGGCAAGGAGCTAGAAGAATTATTGTGGAGTTACCAGGGATTGAAGATCCTAATCAAGCTATTGAAACTATTGGAAAGACAGCCCAATTACAGTTTAAGAATCAGGCTGGAGAGATTGTAATGACTGGTGAAGCATTAAAAGATGCAACAGCTGCTTATGGTGGAGAGTTTAATCAACCAGTTGTAAGTTTTGAATTGACTAAAGAAGGAAGTAAAAAATTTGCTACAATCACAAGAGAAAATATTGGTAAAGTAATTGCAATCTATTTAGATAATAAGTTATTAACTGCACCAACGGTACAAAGTGAAATTAGAGGTAAAGGTCAAATTACAGGATTTAGAGATTTAGAAGATGCTCAACAAACTGCTTTATTACTTAGAGCAGGTGCTTTACCTGTACCAGTAGAGGTAGTAGAGAATAGAACTGTTGGACCTACTTTAGGAAAGATATCTATTGATAAGAGTGTTCAAGCAGCAATCATTGGTTTAATTTTAATTGTGATCTTTATGATTATTACTTATTGGTTATCAGGAGCAGTAGCAGCAGTTGCTTTAGCTTTTTATAGTGTAATCGTTTTAGGTATCTTAGCTGGCTTAAATGCTACCTTAACTTTACCTGGTATTGCAGGTTTAATCTTATCTATTGGTATGGCAGTAGATGCTAATGTAATTATCTTTGAAAGAATTAAGTATGAATATCGCCAAGGTAAGACAGTAAAAGCAGCAGTAAAATCTGGTTTTGATCGTGCTTTTACAACTATTTTAGACTCTAACATAACAACTTTAATTACAGCTGCTATCTTAGGTTATTTAGGAACTGGAACAGTTAGAGGTTTTGCAATTACATTAAGTATTGGTATCTTAGTAAGTATGTTTACAGCTATTGTAGTGACTAGAATGTTATTGAACTTATTATTAAGTACTAATCTAGTAAATAAACCAAAAGTTTTTGGTTGGGCAAGGAGGTAATGGTAGTGGATATTATCGGTAAAAGAAGATTATGGATGTCGATCTCAGGAATAATTATCCTAGCAGGTTTAATCTCTATCTTATTTCAAGGTATGAACCTAGGAATTGACTTTGCTGGTGGAACAATTATTGAATTTACTTTCTATAAAGGGGTTACTAATAATGAGATTAGAGATACATTAGGTGAATTTGGTTTGACTAAAGCACCTAAAATTCAACAGACTGAAGATGGTGTTCTAATTCGGATGGAAGAGCTACCGGCTTCAAAGATAACTGCGATTGAAGAGAAGATTGAAGCTAAGTACTCTGGTAAGATGCAAAGAACAGAGAAGGTAGGAGGGACAATTGGTAAAGAGTTAAGAAATAAGGCTTTTTGGGCATTATTACTGGCTGCTCTTGCTATTGTGGCTTATATTAGTATGAGGTTTGAGTTTAGATTTGCTATTGCAGCTATTTTAGCTTTATTACATGATGTCTTAATTGTATTAGGGGTCTTTTCATTATTACAAATCGAGATTAACAGTCCTTTTGTGGCTGCTTTACTAACTATTGTTGGATACTCTATCAATGATACAATAGTTATCTTTGATAGAATTAGGGAAAAGATGAGAACGGCTAAAAAAGAGACCTTTGCTCAATTGAATAATGAAGCAATTGTAGAGACTTTACCACGTTCTATCAATACATCACTTACTACCTTATTACCTATTTTAGCTATCTTGTTCTTAGGTGGTACAACTATTCAAAACTTTATGTTGGCACTATTAGTAGGTGTATTATCAGGAACTTACTCTTCAATCTTTGTAGCCAGTCCTATCTTAGTAGAGTGGGATGAAAGAAAATCAGCTAAATAATATTTATATCAAATGACCCTTGGTTTTTAAAGACTGGGGGTTGTTTTTATTTTAGGTTTAATGTATATTTAAATAATATAGAGATGTTACTGTCTCTTTATATCCATATAGTATCATTATTAATCACGCTAAATAGGTTATATATACAAAAAGTCTTCATATCTTAGTATTAGATTTGTAGTATTTGGAAAAATATAAGAGTTGTGATATAATTATTAACAACTTCTGGAGGTGGTGAATTTGTTAAACTTTATTAAAGAGATGATGGTAACTGGTCTGGGAGCATTGTTTTTGACCAAAGATAAAGTTGAAGAGATGGTTCAAAAACTCGTTGAAGAAGGGAAGGTAAGTAAAGAGGAAGCCAATGAACTGATTAATAATATGACAAAAAAAGCTAAAGAGCAGCAGGAGCAGATGAGAGATAAGATTAAAACAGAGATAGAGAATAGTTTTAATAAGGTAGGAATTGTGAAAAAAGAGGAAGTAGAAGAGTTAAAAGATAAAGTTGTTAAATTGGAATTACATGTTAGGTCTTTAGAAAGAGAGATACAAAGCTTAAAGAATGATGGGATAGAGGTAGCTGAAGATGACAGTTAAAATTATTGTTGCAATCTTATCAACAGTAGGGGTTTTGGGAACCTTAGTACCAGCAGTTCCTGGTACCCCTTTAATTTTATTAGGTGCATTAATTTATGGATTTACTAGTAATTTTGCTGTTTATGGTTGGGGGTTTATTGGTATATTAGTCTTATTGAGCATATTGGCTGAGGGATTAGATTATTTAGCAAGTGTCTTAGGAGCCAAATATTTTGGAGCAAGTAGATTTGGAATTATTGGAGCTATTGGTGGTGGAATATTAGCTACAATATTTTTAGGACCAATTGGACTGGTAATAGGACCTCTTCTAGGAGCAATCATTGTAGAATTATTAAGAGGTAAGAAGTTTGAAGAGGCTTTAAAGGTTGGAGTAGGTACAATTGTAGGTAATGTAAGTGGCTCAATAATATCCTTTCTAATTTCAATACTGATGACTATCTTACTATTAGTTAGGGTATTTTAATAGCTATATAACCTCTTCTGCTAGTATAAGATATGTCGTAATATACCGATTACTGTTATTCATTATTAGTCACTATACTTTAATGGTAAACTGAAAATATTGGGCGGTGGTATTATGCTCTTTAAAGATATTGGAATACATTATAGAAATATGAAAAGATATAGAGATATAGTAGAGGTTTTGATTAAACATGGCTTTGGGTATTTGATAGAACTGATGGAGTTGCGCCAATTCTTACCTTTAAGTAAGAGAATCAAGAAGTTAAAACCAAGTAATCCCCAACAGGATTCTCGAGCGATTAGGCTTAGGAAGGTATTAGAGGAGTTAGGACCTACCTATATCAAGTTAGGGCAACTACTTAGCACTCGACCTGATTTGATCTCTCGCACTTATATAGAAGAGTTAGAGAAGTTACAAGATCAAGTTCCAGCTATGAATTTTGAAGATGTAATCAAACAGTTAAATAGAGAGTTAAATGGAGATTATAATGAATACTTTAGTAAAGTAGCTGCTGCTCCTTTAGCAAGTGCTTCTATTGGACAAGTTCATAAAGCTACCCTAAAGAATGGAGAAGAGGTTGTTGTTAAAGTTCAAAGGAAGGGGATTCAGTCTACTATAGAGACTGATTTAGATATTATGACTAATTTAGCAGGTTTATTAAAGAATCGAGTCTTTAGTGATGATTTTATCGATCCTATTGAGATAGTAAATAACTTCTCTAATATGATTAAGCAAGAGCTTGACTATAGAATAGAAGCCAGAAACACCAAGAAGTTTCGTAAAAATTTTGCTTCTGAAGATGATATTATCATTCCCAAGGTCTTTTGGGATTTAACGACTAAGAGAATCTTTACTATGGAATTTATTCCTGGCTATAATATTAATAAATTAAAGGATAGTTCTAAAAATGATAGTCTTGCTAGGATAATCAGCAAATCCTTTATGAAACAGATTATGATTGATGGACTCTTCCATGGAGATCCCCATCCTGGCAATTTTATTATCAGTAGAGACTATAAGGTGGCTTGGATTGATTTTGGTTTAGTAGGTCAGCTGACTCAAGATGATAAGGAGAGAGTAGCCAATTTATTTATAGCCTTGATTAAAAAAGATACAGATAAGGCGATTGAAGAGCTATTAAATTTAGGGATGGTAACTAAAGAGATAGATATGAGATCCTTAAAGAGAGATTTTGCTAGATTGATTGAGGATTATCATGGTGTAACTTTAGAAGAGGTAGAGTTATCGGTGGTTATGAATAGGCTTTTGGATTTGACCTTCAAATATAAGATAAGACTACCAATAGAATTCATCTTATTGGTCAAAGCCTTAATTACAGTTGAAGGGGTAGTATCGAAAATAGAGCCTAAATTTGATATCCTAACTGTAGCTAAACCTTTCGCTTATGATATAATAAAAAAGAGGCTAAGCCCTAAGCGATTAATGGGAGATACTTTAGAGCGATTACAGGAGATTAGTAAATATATAATAGATTTACCTGAAGAATTACATAATATATTTAATCTAATGCAAGAGGATCAGTTAGAGATAAAGTTTCACCATGTAGGAATTAAGCCTTTGACCTCTAAATTGGATATTGTTAGTAACCGCCTATCTATTTCTTTAATCATTGCATCTTTGATTGTTGGTTCCTCCTTAATTATGGTAGCTGATAAAGGTCCAGAGTTTTTAGGGTTTCCTGTTGTGGGGATATCAGGTTATCTAATTGCTGTAGTTTTAGGAATTTGGCTGGTAATATCTATCTTGCGTTCAGGAAAATTTTAGTATATTTTACTGTAAAAGAGTTAAAGTTAGAACTTAGAGATAGCTTATTGGTCATTATTAAGTTGCCAGTAGTAATTAAAAGAAGATTACATAAATTTTTAAGGAGGAAAACCGATTTTTATGAAGAATGTATATCAGTATTGCTGATTATAATCTGCAAAAGATGGGGGAAAACAATGCTAGATCAAGAAAAGATATGGACATTTCAAGAAATAAATCAAGATGATGTTGATGAATTAGCTGATAGTTTGGATATAAATCCAGTTATAGTGCGAATTTTAGCCAATAGAGGTTTAAAAACTCCTCAAGAAATCGAGGAGTTTTTAGATTTTAGCTTAGAGGATTTACATGAACCTTTTCTGATGAAAGATATGGAGTTAGCCTTTAATAGAGTAGAGCAGGCTATTAAGAATCAAGAGAAGATATTCATTTATGGAGATTATGATGCTGATGGTATTACTAGTACCTCCTTATTAATTAAGGTATTAAAGGATTTAGGTGCTGATGTTGATTATTATATACCTAATCGTCTAAAAGAAGGCTATGGATTGAACCAGGAGGCTGTGAAGAGTTTAGCAGATAAAGGTGCTGCTTTGATTATAACTGTTGACTGTGGAATTTCAGCAGTTGCAGAGGTTGCTTTAGCTAATCAGTTGGGTATTGATGTGATTATTACTGACCATC
Source organism: Orenia metallireducens (assembly GCF_001693735.1). Lineage (GTDB taxonomy): Bacteria > Bacillota > Halanaerobiia > Halobacteroidales > Halobacteroidaceae > Orenia > Orenia metallireducens. Next base: position 22,669 of record NZ_LWDV01000010.1, on the reverse strand, counting down.
ATACAGTACCAGCGTTAACTCCTGAGGCTATAGCTATACTCAATCCCAAGCAGGAGGACTGCCGATATCCCTTTAAGAAACTAGCTGGAGTAGGAGTAACCTTTAAATTGGTTCATGCCTTATTGGCTAGATTAAAGAATTTAACAGATCTTAATCACTTAATGGAGTATATTAGTATAGTAGCAGTTGGTACTATTGCTGATATTGTTCCTCTTATTGGGGAGAATAGAATAATAGTCTATTATGGTCTAAAGCGTATTAATGCTTTTGTTGGAAGAGGGGACTTTAATTTAGGAATCTTAAAGAGTAAGGTTGGTTATAAAGATAAGGATATTACTGCTGGAGGAATAGGTTATTATCTAGCACCTTGTATTAATGCTACTGGTCGATTGGGACAGGCTTATTTAGGTGTACAGATTTTTACCGAAACTGATATAGTGGTAGCTGATGATTTAGCTTCACACCTAAGAGAGATGAATGCTGATCGACAAGAGATCACTACTCAAATTTTAGCACAGGCTGAAGAGTATATTGCTCAGAAGATTGATTTAAAACAAGAGAAGGTGTTAGTAATTCCTTTAGCTGAAGGTCACCCTGGAGTGATAGGGAATGCTGCTTCTAAGATTCAAGAGAAGTATTATCGCCCAGTTATCTTATTGACCTATGCTGAAGATGGTAGAGTCTTGGGTTCAGCTAGGAGTATCCGCAATTTCCATCTCTATGAAGCCTTTAAGTATTGTGAAGAGTGCTTTGAAGGATTTGGTGGACATAAGGAGGCAGCAGGTTGTTCCTTGCAAGCGGAAAATATTCCTCAATTACGGAGAATGATAAATGAGTATGCAGATCAGGTCTTAACAGAGGAAGACCTAATAGATAAACTGAAAGTAGAACAGGTAATTAGTATGGAAGAGGTTTCAAAGGATTTGGTTTATCAATTAGCTAAATTAGAGCCTTATGGTTGTGCAAACCCTCGTCCTAAGTTTGCTTTAAAGGGGTTAGCTGTAGATAATTTTTATCTTTTTGGTAAAGAAGAGAGCCATATTAAGATTAACTTTGCCCAAGGTGGTAGAAGTGTAGAGGCTATTGGTTGGAGAATGGCAGAGCTAAGAAAGAAGCTTCAAACAGAGAATGAGGATATATCTTTGGCATTTACTATGGATATCAATGACTTTGGTGGAGAAGAAACTGTCAGCTTGACTATCAAGGATATTAAGTTCCCAGAGTTATCCTTTGTGGACCAATTATTTGCTAAAAGTAAAGAGATATTAGAAGATGACTTTTATCGAGGAATTGGAGATAGTGATTCTTTCTATACTAAAGTAGTAGGTGTTACCTTTGAGGGTAGGCAAGAGATAATTAAAAGAGAAGTCAATAAAGGAGATCTACTATCTTTACAAAGAGAGCCAGATAATAAATATGACTCTAATGCTATTAAAGTATTGACAAAGAGTAAAGAACAGATTGGCTTTCTTAAAGCTGAGTTGGCTAAACATTTAGCCCCTTATTTAGATAATGGAATTAAATATAAAGCTATTGTCTCTGATATAACAGGGGGAGAGGATGGCAGAAGCTTAGGTGTCAATCTATTTATAGAGAAGGATACAGATTATTTTGATAAGAAAGAGGATGCAGAGCTTAGATTATATCGAGCTAAACTTGCTACCAAATCCGAAGCTGAAATTTTAGAAGAGATTAGAAAGTCATTAATTGGAGATTATAGTTTTAGACCAAAACAAGCAGAAGCTCTTGATAGTTTATTCAAAGGAAATAATACTTTAGCTATCTTTGGAACTGGAAGGGGCAAATCAGCAGTCTTTCAAAGCTTTTCAGCTTTTCAAGCTATAAAATCTAATTTGATGACAATAATCATTTATCCTCTAAGGGCCTTAGTTAATGACCAATATAGCTCGTTACAGGATAAGTTAGCACCTTTAGGGCTTAGAGTCTATAAAGGAAATGGATCATTGACTATAAAAGAAAGAGAAGAGTTGAATCAAGCTCTAAATAGTAACCAAGTTGATGTACTACTAACTACTCCTGAATTTATTGAATATAATTTAGACAGATTTAAAACTATTAAAGATAGAATAGGCTTCTTTGTGGTTGACGAGAGCCATCATATTGGTTTAGCATCTAATCAGTTTAGACCAACTTATAAGAGGATACCTAAGCTATTAGCAGAATTAGAAAACCCTTTAGTTTTAGCGGTAACAGCTACTGCTAATGATCAGGTTGCCAAAGAGATAGTCAACTCTTTGGAGATAGATAATTTGATAATTGACCCTCATGTTCGTACTAATCTAAAGTTAATTGATAACAGAAATGCTGTTGATAAAGATGCTTATATTGATGATATAATTGCTAAAGGTGAGAAGGTTATTATCTATGTCAATAGCCGAGAAAAGAGTATTGAACTAGCTACTAAATTAAGGGAAATTAATCCCTTCTTAGCCCAACAGATTGTCTTTTATAATGCTGGATTGACCAATCAAGAGAGGGTATTGGTAGAAGAGAAATTTAGAGATGGAGAGATAAAAGTGGTTATCTCTACTAGTGCTTTTGGTGAAGGGATTGATATCCCTGATATTAGGCATATTATTTTATATCATTTGAACTTCAATCGAACTGAATTTAATCAGCAAAGTGGAAGGGCTGGACGTGATGGCAAAGAGTCATATATTCACCTCTTATATGGACAGCAGGATGCTAGAATCAATGAGTTTATCTTAGATATTATGGCTCCTGATAGGGAAGTTTTAGCTCAATTATATATTGTTTTAAATAAATTGCAGACCAAAGATAGAGAGGTGTTTGCTACTAACCAAGAGTTAGCCGATGAGATAAATCAGAAGATAAAGAAAGCGGTACAAGCAAGTACTGTTTCTGCAGGATTAGGGATTTTAGAGGAATTGAAGCTTCTAACTAGAATTCAAGAAGGGGGCAGAATAATTCAACTACATCCAAGACCTGAGGTAAAACTAGACTTAAGCAGCTCAATAAGATATAATGAAGGTATTGAAGATAAGCAGGCTTTTGTTGAGTTTAAAAGGTTTGCTTTACAAGAATCACCAGAGAAACTATTAAATTTAATTAACCAACCAATTTATCCAAAAAGGTTTATAAAATTGAAAGGGGAGAAGAATGTTGAATTTAGCAGATAAGATAAGAACTATTCCAGATTTTCCTAAGGAGGGTATCGCTTTTAAGGATATTACTACTTTACTAAAAGATCCAGCAGCTTACAAAGAGGCTATTAATAGAATTGCTGAGCGATATGAAAGTAAAGATATCGATTTGATCTTAGGGATAGAAGCACGAGGATTTTTAATAGGTGCTCCTCTAGCATTAAAATTAGATAAAGGATTTGTACCAGTTAGAAAAGAAGGTAAATTACCTGGTGATGTAGTTAAGACTGAATATGATCTAGAATATGGAAGTAATATTATTGAGATACATAAAGATGCTATCGAGCAAGGTGCGAAGGTCTTAATTGTTGACGATTTATTGGCTACTGGTGGAACTGTAAAGGCTACCGTAGATTTAGTTGAACAGTTAGGTGGAGAGGTTGTTGAGATTGCATTTTTGATGGAACTAGGATTTTTAGATGGTAGAGAGAAGATAGGAGATTATGAAGTTTTTTCTTTAATTATTGATGAATAAACAGAAACATTTAATCTATTGATAAAGGAGCAATAAGCTATGGCTTTAGAACAATTATTAGCAAAAATAAGCAGTTATACTGAAAACCCGAATATCGAATTGGTCAAGAAGGCTTATTACTTTGCTAAAGATGCCCATGAAGGTCAATATAGAGTTTCTGGTGAACCTTTTGTTAGTCATCCTTTACAAGTAGCTAAAATAATGGCAGAATTAGAGCTTGATGTAATCTCTATTGCCGCTGCTATCTTACATGATGTAGTTGAAGATACTGAAGTAACTGCAGAGGAATTAAGAGAAGAGTTTGGTCCAGAGGTAGAGCTGCTTGTTAATGGTGTTACAAAGCTAAGTAAGATAGATTTCAAATCTCGTGAAGAGCATCAAGCTGAGAGCTTGCGTAAGATGTTCTTGGCTATGGCTAAGGATATTAGAGTAATTCTAATTAAATTAGCTGATAGACTTCACAATATGAGAACATTAAAATACTTACCTAAAGAGAAGAAGATTATAAAAGCTACTGAAACCCTTGAAATTTATGCTCCTTTAGCTCATAGATTAGGAATCTCTCATTTGAAGTGGGAGTTAGAAGATTTAAGCTTTAGATATTTAGAGCCTAATCATTACTATGAATTAGCTAGAAAGGTAGCTAAAAATAGGGCAGAAAGGGAAGCATATATTGAAAATATTATATCTACTTTAAATGACAAGCTTAAAGAGGTAGATATTGAAGCTGACCTTTATGGTAGACCAAAGCATCTATATAGTATTTATCAAAAGATGATTAAATATGGAAAAGAGTTTAAGGAAATCTATGACTTAACTGCTTTACGGGTAATAGTTACTTCTGTTAAGGAATGTTATCAGGTCTTAGGGATTATCCATGAACTGTGGAATCCGATGCCAGGTAGAATTAAGGATTATGTAGCTATGCCAAAATCTAATATGTATCAGTCCCTTCATACGACTGTAATTGGTCCTAAGGGGGAACCTTTGGAGATTCAGATTAGAACTTGGGAGATGCATCGTACTGCTGAATACGGTATTGCTGCCCACTGGCGTTATAAGGAAGGGAATAAGAAGGACGAAGATTTTGAAAGGAAGATTTCTTGGTTACGCCAATTATTAGAGTGGCAGAAGGATTTAAATGATGCTAAAGAGTTTATGGAGAACTTAAAGATTGATCTTTTTGAAGATGAAGTCTTTGTTTTTACCCCTAAAGGTGATGTAATTTCTCTTCCTTATGGTGCTAGCCCTGTAGATTTTGCATATAATATTCATACCGATATAGGTCATACTTGTGTTGGGGCTAAGGTTAATGGGAAGATTATTCCTCTAGAATATCGTTTAAAAAATGGTGATATTATAGAGATATTGACCTCTAATAATAGTGGACCTAGTCGAGATTGGCTCAATTTTGTTAAGACCTCTCGAGCTAAGAGTAAGATTAAGCATTGGTTTAAAGAGCAACGTAAAGAAGAGTCAAGTATTAAGGGTAAAGAGATGTTAGAATCACGATTGAAAAAAGAGAACTTTACTTTAAAAGAAGCAGAAAAGACTAAAAAGTTAGAAGAGATAGCTAAGAAACTAGGGGTTGCTAATGTTGAGGGTCTCTATGCAGGGATTGGCTATAATAAATTCTCAGTCTCTCAGGTAGTCAAAAGATTAATCCCACCAGAAAAACAAGATTGTCCAGAATATGAGCTTGATAAATTAAGAAAGAAGAGAATTATTAAGAGAAAACGTCAGAACAAAGGGATTAAGGTTAAAGGGATGGATGGTCTTTTAGTTAGAATCTCTAAATGTTGTAATCCAGTTCCTGGTGATGATATAGTCGGTTATATTACTAGAGGGCGTGGAGTATCTGTTCATAGAGGAGATTGTCCTAACCTTAAGAACTTAGAAGAGACTGAAGAAGAGAGAATTGTTGGAGTAGAGTGGTATGTAGACCAACAGACCTCTTATGAGGTTGAGTTGAAGATTGAAGCCTGGAATAAGCACTCACTATTAAATGATGTAACTACTGTTATTTCAGAAGCTAAAGTAAATATAACATCAATTAATGCCCGCGCTACTAAGAATCTGCTAGCTTATATTAACCTCTCTTTAGAGATAAGCAGCTTAGAGCATATGAAGGATATTATCCGTAAATTAGAAGATATTGATGGAGTACTAAATGTACAACGGGCAAATCCTGCTTGATTATAGGAGGACGATAAATGAGAGCAGTTTTACAGAGGGTAAGTTCTAGTGATGTTGAAGTGGAAGCTAAGAAGGTAGGAGAGATTAAGAAGGGTTTACTTATTTTCTTGGGAATAGGAAAAGATGATAATGTAGAAGATATTAACTATTTAGTAGATAAGATAGTTAACCTAAGAATCTTTTCTGGTCAAGATGGTAGGATGAACCTATCTGCCTTAGATATAGGTGCAGAGCTGTTAGTTGTCTCCCAATTTACTTTATATGGCGACTGTCGTAAAGGAAGAAGACCTAGCTTTGATTTAGCAGCTCCACCTCAAGAAGCAGAAAAACTTTACGAAGAATTTCTTTCTTATATTAAAACTTTTGGGTTGAGGGTAGAGACTGGTGAATTTAAAACCCATATGAAGGTTACTTTAATTAATGATGGTCCTGTTACTATCCTATTAGATAGTAAGAAAGATTTTTAATTTTGAGGAGGAAAGAGTAGGGAGATGTTTATTAAGAGGTTAGCTGTAGGAGCATTAAGTGTTAACTGTTATATTGTTGCTGATGAAGAGAGTAAAGAGGCGGTTGTGATAGATCCTGGAGCACAAGCAAAGGCTATTTTAAAGGTTATTAATGATAATAATTTAAAGGTTAAGTATGTTATCAATACTCATGGGCATAATGATCATATTGCTGCTAATTCTCAATTATTAGAGGAAACCGATGCTCAATTATTGATTCATAAGGATGATGCTGAATTTCTGCAGAATTCAGAGTTGAATTTATCCTTCTTTATAGGGGAGATGGGGCAGCAGTTGGAGTGTCCTAAGGCTGATAGATTGTTAGAGGATGGTGAAGAGATAGAGTGTGGTAGTTTAGTCTTTTCAGTAATCCATACTCCAGGTCATACACCAGGTAGTATCTGCCTTAAGTTAGAGAATATCCTATTTACAGGTGACACTATCTTTGCTAGAGGGGTTGGTAGAACCGATTTTCCAATGGGTTCTTACTCTGCTTTAAGGAAGTCTATAGAAAGAATATTAGAATTTAAAGAGGATTTAAAGATATGCCCAGGTCATGGTCCAGAGAGTACTTTAAATCGTGCTAGAAGTGAGAACTCATATATATAAGTAATAAATGCTATTGGCTATTAGCTATCAGCTAGTAGCTAATTTATACTAGAGAGGATTTTTAACATGAAAGTAAATCTAGATATAAATCCAAAATATTATCAATCAGTTAAAGACACATTAGAGATATTATTGCCAGAAGTAGAACTGCACTATATAGAGGAAGAAATAGATGGAGTAACAGTTATTTGTGAACTAGATACTTCTGATGGAATTGAGGTTAATAGTTACCTTAAAGGCGATAATCCTTTAGAGGAGAATATTAAAGATAAAGAGATTCTAGCTGATATCTATAGTGAAGATGATTTTTCTAAAAGGATTAAAGAGAGGCTTAAATTAAGTCTTTATAGATTATTGAGTAAATATTTAAAGAAAAAGATAAGCCCTTGGGGGATTCTAGTTGGGGTGCGTCCAACTAAAATTGGACATTATTTATTAGATAGGGGACTAGATTATCAGACAATAGATAATTATTTAGAGGATATCTATGGAGTATCTAAGAAGAAGAGAGATTTACTACTAGGTGTGATTAAGTTAGAACGTAACTATCTTCCTAATCCAAAGGATGCTAAGAATAAAGTCAGTATCTATGTAGGAATCCCCTTTTGCCCAACTAGATGTAATTATTGCTCCTTTGCTTCCTATCCTATCGAAAAGAATAGAAGATATATGCCAGATTTTCTAGAATCTCTCTGCTATGAGATAGAAAAGATAGGTAAAGTGGTTAATGAGCTAGGGCTAGAGGTAGATACCCTTTATATTGGAGGGGGAACTCCAACAGTCTTATCTACTAGAGAGCTAGATAAGCTGATAAGATTATTAAAGGAGTATTTTGTTCATCCTAAATTAAGAGAATTTACTGTTGAGGCAGGTAGAGCTGATACAATTGATAAAGCTAAGCTAGAACTCTTAAAAGACCATGGGGTTAAGCGAGTAAGTATCAATCCCCAAACTATGAATCAAGTAACTTTAGATCAGATTGGACGACGACATACTGTTGAAGAGGTAATTGAGTCCTTTAATTTAGCTAGAGAGATTGGCTTTGATAATATTAATATGGATATTATTATTGGACTTCCTGATGAAGATATTTCTGATGTTAAACATACCCTAAAAGAGATTGAAAAGCTTAAACCTGATAGTTTCACTGTACATACATTGGCAATTAAACGTGCTTCTCGTTTAAAGAAGAATTTAGATGATACTGACTTATCTTCTGCTAGGGAAGTAGAAGAGATGATATACTTAACAGAAGAGTTGGCAAAGAATTTAGGCTTAATACCTTATTATATGTATAGACAGAAGCATATTTTAGGTAACTTAGAGAATGTGGGATATGCTAAACCTGGAGAGGAATCTATTTATAATATTATAATGATGGAAGAGAGAGAAACGGTAATCGGACTTGGTGGTGGAGCAATAACTAAATTAATTAATCCTGAGAACTGGTCTTTAGAGCGGTTATATAACCCCAAATTTCCTGAACAATATAGTAGTGAAATTGAAGAAAGAACAATTCAAAAAATAAGCAAATTGAGGAGATTTTATATTAAATAGGTGTTATTTTTGCTTATTTATACCATAATCATCTTCTCAAGGTTGAATTATCTTCTTTATCAAAATAGCTGAAATTGACATCTTAACTTTGATACGTTACAATATAACTTAGTTGTCTTATTTCAAGATTCTTTATTAGCAGCCTATTTATGAGAATTTAAGGCTATAAGCTATAGGCTACAGTTTATGGTAAAGCTTTTAATTAAATATATAGAGGGAGGAAAATATAATTATGATGGATTTATTAAGAAAGCATACAAAAGCTATAATTTATGTAGTAGTGGTTGCTTTTGTTGCAACAGGCGCATTGGTTTATTTGAATACTCCAGGGGGAAAGGGTGGAGTTCAACAAGAGGCTTATGCTCAAAAATTTGATAAAGCTGTAGCAACTGTAAATGGTGAAGAGGTACCTTATGAAGAATATGCTTATCAATTACAAGGTTATTTACGCCAATACCAAGGACAGATTGCTCCAAATCAAGTAGTAGGATTAAAGGCTAATATTTTAGACAATATAATTAATCAAAAGCTAATTATTCAAGAAGCTAAGAAGAAGAATATTGAACCAGAGATTACTGATGAAGATGTTCAAACTCAATTAGATAAGGTGATTGAGTATTATGCTTCTTCTAAAGAAGAATTTGAAGAAATCATTAAGAAGAATGGACAAACAATTGAAGATGTAAAGAATAATATTAGAGAGAATATGGTTACTCAAAAGAGAATTGAAGCAATGTTAGATGCAGTAAAAGCTAATGTAGAGGTAAGTGATCAAGAGCTTGCTAAACAATATGAAGAGGTTACTGCTAGCCATATTTTAATTAAGACTGATGATAAAGAAGATGCAGAAGCTAAAGCCAAGGCTGAAGAAGTATTAGCAAAAGCTAAAGCTGGAGAAGACTTTGCTAAATTGGCCAAGGATTATTCAGAAGGACCATCTGCTTCTAGAGGTGGAGAGTTAGGTTCCTTTACTCGTGGTAGAATGGTTAAGCCCTTTGAGGAGGCTGCATTCTCTATGGAAGTTGGAGAAGTCAGTGATTTAGTTAAGACAGAATTTGGTTATCATATTATTAAGGTAACTGATAAGAAAGAAGCTACTGGAAAAGAATTCGAAGAGAAGAAAGAAGAGCTAAAAGATAAATTAGTGGCTCAAAAAGAGAAAGAAGCCGTTAATAATTGGTTAGAAGAAGTTAGAGATAATGCTAAAATTGTAATTGAAGACCAAGAGGTCAATGCCTTTGATGCAGCAAGAAAAGGTAATTTTGAAACAGCAATTAATAACTACAAAGCTGCTATTGCCAATAATCAAGGGGCATACTATCTATATCATAATTTAGCTCAAGTTTATCAAAAGAATGGAAATCAAGAAGAGGTAATTTCAACTTACCAAGAGGCGATTGAAAATTATCCTGAACAAGTTGATTTTTATGTAAGCTTAGCTAACCTATATTCAAAAGATGAAAAATTTGATAAAGCGATTGAAGTTTATCAAAACGGATTAGCCAATAATGAGAATAATGCTGAGTTACATTTAGCGTTAGGTGATGCTTATAGAAACCAAGAGAATAATGAGAAAGCACTTAAGCAGTATGAAATATTCTCCAAACTAGCTGGTGATGATATCATGGCTCAATATAGATTAGTAAATATCTATAGCCAAATGGGTCTTGAAGATAAAGCAAAAGCCCAAATGGAGAAGGTAAAAGAAATCCAAAGCAAGAAGCAAGAAGAAGCAAAACAAGAAAGAGAAAAATCAAAAAAGGAAGAAACTAAAGAAGAGAGTGCAGAGTAACTTTTAGGTAGGGGCGTAATTTATTACGCCCCTACTACTAAATTTTATGTACTATTTTCAATATTTTAGGAGGGATAAGATGGGTATTACAGCCCCAAGGGGAACTAAGGATATATTCCCTGAAGATACAGTCAAATGGCAGTATCTAGAAAATTTAACAAAGAAAATATTTAGCAGCTATAACTATAAAGAGATTAGAACACCAATCTTTGAAGAGACGGCATTGTTTCAACGAGGAATTGGAGAGACTACTGATATTGTAGAAAAGGAGATGTACACCTTTGAAGATAAAGGTGGTAGAAGTATCACTTTGCGTCCAGAGGGAACAGCTTCTGTAGTAAGGGCATTTTTAGAAAATAAGATTTATGGACAAGCTCAACCAACTAAGTACTTTTACATAGGTTCGATGTTCAGATATGAAAGACCACAAGCTGGTCGTTATAGAGAGTTTCACCAATTAGGAGCAGAGGTGTTAGGGGCAGATAATCCAGCAATAGATGCTGAAATTATCTCTTTAGGTATTCATTTATTAGAGGAGTTAGGTTTGAAGGATTTAGAGTTACATTTAAATAGTGTGGGCTGTCCAGAATGTCGGAAGGCATATAGAGAGAAAATGGTGGATTACTTTAAGCCATATCTTGAAGAGCTATGTTCTGATTGCCAAAATCGCTATAAACGAAATCCTTTACGTATCTTAGATTGTAAAGCAGATAGGGATAAAGAGTTTATGGCAAAAGCACCTAAGATTTATGAAGAGTTATGTGAAGAGTGTGAAACACATTTTGCTAGTGTCAAGAAGCACTTAGACTTATTGGGGATCGATTATATCCTTGATGCTAATTTAGTAAGAGGATTAGACTACTATACTAAAACAGCCTTTGAAGTAATATATAAAGGATTGGGTGCTCAAGATACTATCTTTGGTGGAGGTCGTTATGATGGATTAGCTGAAGAGATTGGTGGCAAGGATATCCCGGGGATAGGATTTGCTATGGGTATGGAGAGAATTTTGTTAACCATAGAAGAGCAAGGCATTGAGCTACCAATAGATGATAGTATAGATTTATTTATTACTACTATTGGTGAGAGGGCAGAAGAGGAAGCCTTTAAGTATTTAGCTAAGCTGCGTAAGGCTGACTTGAAGGTAGAGATGGATTACTTAGGTAGAAGTGTCAAATCTCAAATGAAGGCTGCTGATAGAAGTAATGCTAATTATAGTATTATCTTAGGTGAAGATGAGTTGGATAACGGAGTAGCTACTATTAAAAATATGAAATCTGGTGAACAAGTAGAAATTAAATTAGAAAATCTAGTTGAAGAGATGACAAAGCGTATAGACTAATTGGGAGGTAATTGAAGGATGAAAGGATTAAAGAGAAGCTGCTATTGTGGCGATGTGAGAAGAGAGCATGTAGGAGAGAAGATAACTCTAATGGGTTGGGTTAATCGTAGAAGAGACCATGGAGGAGTAATCTTTATAGATTTAAGGGATAGATTCGGATTAGTACAGGTAGTATTTAGTCCAGAAGTATCTAAAGAGATGTTTGAGGTTGCAGATGAACTAAGAAAAGAGTTTGTTATAGCCATCACTGGTGAGGTTATTGCTAGACCTGAAGGGATGATTAATGAAGATTTAGCAACTGGAGCAGTTGAGATTTATGCTGAAAAATTACATATCTTAGATAAGGCTCAAACTCCTCCAATTCAAGTTGAAGATGATATCAACTCCAGTGAAGAGATGCGATTAAAGTATAGGTATCTGGACTTAAGAAGAAAGCCGATGCAAGATAATATTATCTTGCGCCATAAGGTTAAGCAAGCTGTTAGAAATTATCTAGATAACAAGGACTTCTTAGATATTGAGACACCGATGTTGACTAAGAGTACTCCAGAGGGGGCAAGAGATTTCTTGGTACCAAGTCGTGTCAACAAAGGGCAATTCTTTGCTCTACCTCAATCACCACAGTTATTTAAGCAGTTATTGATGGTAGCAGGCTTAGAGAGATACTATCAAATAGTTCGTTGCTTTAGAGATGAAGATTTAAGGGCGGACCGTCAACCAGAGTTTACTCAGATTGATATGGAAATGTCATTTATGAACCAAGAAGAGATTATGAATTTAATTGAAGGTATGATCCAAGAGATATTTAAAGTTGCTGGATTTGAAGCTCCAACGGAATTTCCACATATGAGCTATCATGAAGCTATGGAACGCTTTGGAAGTGATAGACCAGATATCCGCTTTGGTTTAGAGTTGATCGATGTATCTGAGGTAGTTAAAGATGCAGAGTTTAAAGTATTCAGTGGTACCATTGCTAAAGGTGGACAGGTTAAAGGTATCAATGTCAAAGGTGGAGTAGATTTCTCCCGCAAGGATATCGATGAGTTGACTGACTTTGCTGGAATCTATGGTGCTAAAGGTCTTGCTTGGATGAAGATTAAAGAGGATGGAGTACAGTCTCCAATAGCTAAGTTTTTAGCTGAAGAAGAATTAAATAATATGTTAGATGCTATGGGAGCTGAGACAGGAGACTTATTATTATTTGTAGCTGATACTCCAAAGGTTGTAGCAGCTTCTTTAGGTAACTTAAGATTGAAGATTGGAAAAGAGTTAGATCTAATTGACCAAGATGAATTTAAATTTGTTTGGATAACTGATTTCCCATTATTAGAGTGGGATGAAGATGCTAAGAGGTATGTTGCATTACATCATCCATTTACAATGCCTAGAGAAGAGGATATCGATTTATTAGATAAGGAGAACGCTGGCAAGGTTCTTTCTCAAGCTTATGATTTGGTATTGAATGGTATTGAGATTGGGGGAGGAAGTATCAGAATCAATAATAGTCAATTACAGGCTAAAATCTTCAATTTATTAAATATGGATGAAGAGGAGATTGAAGAGAAGTTTGGTTTCTTATTAGAAGCCTTCCAATATGGTGCTCCACCACATGGAGGAATTGCTTTTGGGCTTGATAGACTTGTAATGTTACTTGGTGGACTAGAGACTATTCGTGACGTAATTCCATTTCCAAAAACTCAAAGAGCTACTTGTCTATTAACAGAAGCACCAGCAATGGTAGCAGAAGCTCAATTAGAAGAGCTAGGTATAGAGGTAGAAGAAGAGATAGAGATAGACTAAATTATATCTATCTGTAAGCAACCCTACTGGTAATAATTACTAGATAATTGATTAATTTTCCATAAATTATTAAGCAATTTCACTTGCGATAAATATCAAAGTATGTTATTATCTTAATAGAGTTAAGGGAAGACATAAAAAAACTTAATATAAATGTCCTGCGGTGTTCGAGATCGGATTAATATTTTGCCCAACACCATAATATAAGGGAGCCTGGACTTCATTTGTGGCGTACAAGCCTCCAACTAGAGAGGAAGTATAAAGCAGATGGGAGGGCACCCACTTTGAAGCTAAGAGCAAAATACAAAATCTAGTACGGCACTGCGGGACAATTTTTATCTAGCTGAAATGCTGGATTTTTTTATTTTTTGTAATAGGATAAAGAGGTTGACTTTGCAATATATACTATACTTTGTTTTAGTAGATAGATGATACAGTAGAGAGATAATGTGATACTTTTTATATCAACCTAGAGTGTTCATGTCTTTAAAGGCGAAAAGAATTAGCCCTAAAGGATAAGTTCAACTAAAGTTTAGTAAGAAAAACACTTACTTCACTAAGTTTTCTTTATGTTTGAACGAAGCAAGTACTCTTAAAAACAATAACAATGGAATCTTTGAAGTAGAATTTCTATATTTTTTAACCTCAATAGATATTGGTTGCGGAGTGAGTAGGCTCTGCCACGAAGAGTCTTAGTTGGGGAACTACGAAGGGTTTACCCTTTAACCTGTAGGTTAATTCTTTTCTAGACTAGGTTTATCACGAAGGGTTCTCTACAGGTTTTTACTAAAAACCTTTCATAATAAATTTAAGAATGAACCCGTAGGTTTGCTTGCTTTTGGGGCAATGCCAAAAGTAAGGCGCCCTTAGGCGCGCCTGTAGAAAGTAGTCTTGGGCTACAACCTAAGATTTTGTCTGCTTTTCAAAAAGTAAAAGTATCGCAATACCCTTATTAACCATCATTATCTATATTGATCTTTAATTAGAAGTTGCCCATTATTCTTGCAATTAACTATCACTTCCCTTATAATAAAGGTTAAAAAGTAGAGGATGCTAATCAATGAAAAAAACCAAAAAAAAGCAGCGACAAGAGATGTTAAATTTAAGAAGTCAACTTAATCGAGAAGATATAATAGATAAAAGTAATAAAATTAAAGTTAAACTATTTAATTTAGCAGAGTTCAAAGCTGCTAAAACGATAATGTTCTTTATATCCTTTAAGAATGAAGTCAAAACTGAAGCAATGATTAAAGAGGCTCTTAAACTAGGGAAGAGAGTAGTTGTTCCAATTACTAATTTAAAGGAGAATAAGCTTGAATTATCAGAATTGAAGGATTATGATAGAGAATTGATCAGAGGTAGTTATGGAATCTTAGAGCCTAAGAAAGAATACAGGAGATTAGTAAATTTTCCTGAGGTTAATTTGGTTATCTGTCCAGGACTTGCTTTTGATAAGGATGGGAATCGTTTGGGATATGGAGGAGGATATTATGATAGATTATTATCTCAAGACTTAACTATTAATAGAGTAGCTATCTGTTTTGATTTTCAAATTATCGAGCAGGTGGTAGTTGATGAATATGATATTAAAATGAATAAGATACTAAGTAATATAAGAGAGATTATATGTAATGATTAAGAATTTAGATTCATCCTTTAAATGAATTTATGAAGTTAATTTTAAAGGTTAAAATTTATTCTATATATAAAAATATATTGATAACCGATAAATAATTAGTGATAAGTATAGTTTCTTTTCTGCTTATTATTTAATAGAAGAAGCTAAAGCATATATAAATTAAAAATTATTTTGTTGATTTTTTATTAGATAACAAAATTATTCTTTTATAAGAGGATTTTAATAAAGAATAAAGAAGTATACAAATTGGACATTACTAAATAAGAGGTGATAATATGAGATATAAGTTAGTAGCTGTAGATATGGATGGAACCTTACTTAATGATGATCATAAGGTTTCTGATAAGAATAGAGAGGCAATTAATAAGTTTGCTAATCAAGGTGTCAATTTTATTTTGGCTAGCGGCAGACCTTATCAATCTTTGTACCCTTATACTAAGGAATTAGAGGTATATTTACCTTTGGTTACATCCAATGGTTCAATAGTCAAGTGTCCTTTAACTAAGAATATTTACCATAATAAGCAGATTCCTTTGGAATTAGCTGAAGAGATACTAGAGTATGGTTATAATAACTCTTATGGGATGAGCTTATACTTTGGAGATAAGGTAATTACCAATCAGAAGTCAATAGCTGAAGTACATAATGACTTAGAAGGTATAACGGCTATTATTGAAGAAAAGCATCAGCTAAGAGAAGAGCCGACAAAAATTCTATTCTCTGGTGAACCTAAAAAGATGTTAGAACTTTTTGCTTTATTAGCTGAAAGGTATGAGGATAAACTGTACATTACTCAATCTGATGAAGAATATGTTGAGGTAATGAATCTAGAGGTGTCTAAAGGAAATGCTTTAAAATACATGATGAATAGAATGAATATAGAGAAAGAAGAGGTTATTGCTATTGGTAATAACTTCAATGATGTGGCTATGTTTGAGATAGCAGGGCTGTCTATAGCAATGGCTAACTCTCCTGAAGGGGTAAAAGAGAAGGCAGACTTTGTTACTAAGACTAACTTAGAAGATGGAGTAGCTTATGCTTTAGAGAGATTTCTTGCAGAGTAATAATTAAAAATGTAAATGAATTAATTAAAAGATAGCGTCGGAATATTCCGACGCTATCTTTATGATATAATAATATAAAATCACTTTTGTGCTAATAGAAATAGTGATACAGTAGAAGGATGATGCGACACTTTTACTTGTTAAAAGTTAATAAAATTACTAAAACATCTTTCGGGAAAGCTTATCAGCTTTTTTCCCGAGTGACTTTTGCCATCGCCGCAAAAGTCACCAAACCTACGAGTTTTTATAGAACAAAAAACTCTCCGTGGCAAACCCAGCCCAGTCTAGAAAAGAATTAAAACTCACTACGCAATTAAAATAATAAGAATTAGCAATTATTAGATTCTCTAATTAAAATTTTATCTCAATTTTTGCTTCGTTCAAACAATAATTCTTTTCGCTTTTAAAGAACTTA
Organism: Orenia metallireducens; assembly: GCF_001693735.1. Taxonomy (GTDB): domain Bacteria; phylum Bacillota; class Halanaerobiia; order Halobacteroidales; family Halobacteroidaceae; genus Orenia; species Orenia metallireducens. Next base: position 6,089 of record NZ_LWDV01000010.1, on the reverse strand, counting down.
ACTATCAACTCTCAACTATACACTGGGGTTAAAAAGTATCGTTTTATCTCCATAATTCGATACGAAATATATTGTAATTAAGCTAGCATAACAGGCTAAAAGCATATTTATAAAATCTAAAAGTGGGGTGTAATGATGGATTTATTTAGTCAGAACTATCAAGAAAATGGTCAAGATAAGCCATTAGCAGTTAGAATGAGGCCACGTACTTTAGATGAATTTCTTGGACAAGAGGATATTATAGGAGAAGGGAAGCTATTAAGAAGGGCAATTGAAGTTGATCGATTGCAATCGGCTATCTTTTATGGACCACCAGGGACAGGAAAGACAACCTTAGCCCAGATTATTGCCAATAGTACCAAGGCAGAATTTGAGAAGTTAAATGCAGTTACTTCTGGAGTAAAAGATTTGCGAGAGGTGATTAAGCGGGCTGAAGGGCGAAGGGGAATGTATAATAAGAGAACAGTACTCTTTATTGATGAGATACACCGCTTTAATAAGAGTCAACAGGATGCTTTATTACCAGCAGTTGAAGATGGGACTGTTATCTTAATAGGTGCAACAACGGAGAATCCTTATTTCGAGGTCAATTCACCACTGATATCTCGCTCTAGAATATTTAAGTTAAAGGAGTTAGATAAAGAAGATTTGATTAAAGTTTTAACTAGGGCATTAGAAGATAAGGAACGGGGGTTGGGGGGATATGAAGTTAAAATAAGTGAAGAGGCTTTAAATCATTTGGCAATGGTTGCAAATGGAGATGCTCGGAGGGCTTTAAATGCTTTAGAGTTAGCTGTGTTAACTACTCCTGAAGATAATGGGGTTAGAAGGATAAATTTAAAAGTAGCAGAAGAGAGTATTCAACAGAAAGCAATTAGATATGACAAGTCTGGTGATAATCATTATGATATTACTTCAGCCTTTGTTAAGAGCTTACGAGGCTCTGATCCTAATGCTGCAATCTATTGGTTGGCTCAGATGATTGAGGCAGGAGAAGACCCAAGATTTATTGCTCGCAGAATGATTGTTCATGCAGCTGAAGATGTTGGAAATGCTAATCCCCATGCCTTGATGGTAGCAGTTTCAGCAGCTCAGGCTTTAGAGTATGTAGGTATGCCAGAGGCTAGAATACCTTTAGCTCAGGCAGCTTTATATATAGCGACTGCCCCTAAGAGTAATACAGCAGTTATGGCTATTGATGAAGCCTTAGCATTAGTTAAATCAGAATCTACTTCAGGGGTACCAGCACATTTAAAGGATGCCCATTATGGTGGGGCTAAGGATTTAGGGCATGGGAAAGGCTATAAATATCCCCATTCTTATCCTGGCAATTATATAAAACAACAGTATTTACCTGATGAATTGTTGGATAATAAATTTTATAAGCCAACAACAAATGGTTATGAGAAGAAGATAAAAGAATTTTTAGAAAATTTAGATTAACCAATAACTCTTGCTACTAAAATTTAAAATAGGTATAATGTTTAAAAGAGGTTGAAAGGAAGCGGTAATATGTCAGATAGCTACAAGACTATTAAAAGAAACCTTAGAATAGAAGCTAAAATAAAGAAATGTAAGTTTATTACCTCAGTTAAGAATGTTAATACTGTAAAAGAGGCAGAAGAGTTTATTGAAGAGATTAATGAAGAGTTTGCTGATGCTAGGCATAATGTTTATGCTTTCAAAGTTGGGATAGAAGATAGGGCAACTAAGAGGTGTAGTGATGATGGAGAACCTGCTGGCTCTTCAGGTCCTCCTGCCTTGCAAGCAATTGAAGGGGAAGAGGTTACTAATATTGCATTAGTAGTTACCCGTTACTTTGGTGGAGTAAAGCATGGTGTAGGAGGATTGATTAGGGCTTATGGTGGTTCAGCAAGGGAGGCTATTCGAGAAGCTGGGATTATAGAGAAGATAAGGTACATAGAGTTGGGGATTTCAGTCTCTTATGATAGGATGGGTGAGGTTATTAATGATTTAGAAGGTCATGCTGGAGAGATTGAAACTATCAATTATATGAATGATGGAGTTGAGATAATAGCTGTTATGAAACCAAGTTATATAGATGCTTTTAAGAAGAGAATAACCGATGCTACTAGAGGAGAAGCTAGCTTTGAAGAAAAAGGAGAGAAGTTTAGATAATGAAATCAATGAAAGCTTGGCTGCAATTTATACTGGGCTTAGTTATTGTGAGTATTGGTATAGTATTTACTATTAAGGCCGACTTAGGGGTGTCACCGTGGAATGTATTTCATATCGGTTTGATTTAATATAACTGTAGGTTGGGCCAGCCAAATTACTGGTTTTGTAATTATAATACTCAGCTTCTTGATGGCTAGAATTAAACCAACCTCGGGAACAGTAATTAACATAGTAGTGATTGGTTTGATAATAGATATAGTGATGTTGTTATTACCTAATCCTGCTAGTTTAATCTTTAGATATATCTACTTATTCTTGGGACTAATGGTATTTGGCTTTGGTGTTGGAGTTTACATCTCTGCTCAATGTGGAACTGGTCCTAGAGATAGTTTGATGGTAGCATTGGATAAGAAGTTAAATGTTGATATTAGTTGGATTAGGACTAGTATTGAAGTCTTTATCTTAATTATTGGATACTTATTAGGGGGTCCTGTAGGTATTGGTACTATTTTAAGCGCTTTTATTATAGGTCCTATTGTGGGATTTTCTTTAAGGTTAATGAATCTTTTCTCTAGGAAGCAGGAGGAGGTTAGTGTTTAATTTAACGTAGAAAAAATTAATTATAGTGATCACTATAATTCTGATTTAGGTTATAAAACACATAATAATACTAGGGAATGCTAATAATGATAGATAAAGTAGATAAGATTTTTGTCAATTATTTTCTCTTGTTAAATTGACAAAAACCAAGTTGTGTGGTATGATTAATTTATAATACCAACAAGAAAACTCGGGATTAAGGGAGGCTCTTATATGAAACTATCTACAAAGGGGCGCTATGGAGTAAGAGCTATGTTTGATTTGGTCTTACATCAAGGTGATGGTCCTATTCCTTTAAGGAGTATTGCAGAAAGGCAGGATATATCTGAACATTATTTAGAACAGTTGATTGCTGTTTTAAGAAAAGCCGGTATAGTAAATAGTGTTCGCGGAGCACATGGAGGTTATTTATTGGCTAAAGACCCTCAAGAGATAACTATTGGAGATATTATTAGGTCTTTAGAAGGTCCAATTGCTCCTGCTGACTGTGTTTCTGATGAACTAAAGGATGAATGTGGAAATAGCCCTGACTGTGTTGTAAAGATGATATGGAAGAAGGTAAAGGATAGTATTGATGAAGTGCTTGATTCAATTACTTTAGAAGATTTGAGACAAGAAGCGATTAATGCTCAACAAAAAGGTAATAGGCATGGGTACATGTATCATATATAATAGTTGAACTTTAGCTGTACTTAATAAATAAGCAAGTACCAGTAACTGATTTTCAATAACTGATAATTAATAAAGGAGGAAGAAAAGTGAAGAGAGTATATATGGATAATGGAGCAACAACTCCAACTGATCCTGAGATTTTAGAAGCAATGAAACCTTATTTTACTGATATATTTGGAAATGCATCTAGTTTTCATTCTTTTGGAAGAGAAGCTAGAAATGCTATTACTGAAGCTAGAGATAGTGTAGCTAAGCTAATTGGTGCTGATGATTCTAGAGAGATCGTCTTTACTAGTGGAGGAACAGAATCTGATAATTATGCAATTAAGGGTGTAGCTGAAGCTTTAGAAAAGAAGGGTAAACATATTATTACATCTTCTATAGAACATCATGCAGTTTTACATACTTGTCAGTACTTAGAGAAGAAAAAAGGATTTGAAGTAACTTACTTAGCAGTAGATGAAGATGGAATGGTCAACCCTCAAGATGTAAAGGATGCAATCAAGGAAGATACAATTTTGATTACTATAATGATGGCAAATAATGAAGTAGGAACGATTCAGCCAATTGCAGAGATTGGTAAAATTGCAAAGGAAGCTGGAGTAACCTTCCATACTGATGCTGTACAAGCAGTTGGAACTATTCCAGTTGATGTTAATGAATTGAATGTAGACTTATTATCATTATCAGGGCATAAATTTAATGCTCCTAAAGGAATAGGGGCTTTATATATTCGAAAAGGGACTAAAGTTGCTAAGTACTTACATGGTGGTGCCCAAGAGAGAAATAGGAGAGCTACTACTGAAAATGTACCAGGAATTGTTGGTTTAGGTAAAGCTTGTGAAATAGCTCTTAATACTATGGATGAAAAGTCTGCTAAGCTAACAGTTCTAAGAGATAGATTAATTTCAGGTATTGAAGAGCAGGTTGATTATGTAAAATTAAATGGACATAGAACTGAAAGACTACCAGGTAATGTTAATTTTAGTATTCGCTATATCGAAGGTGAATCAATTCTAATGAAGCTAGACTTAGAAGGAATTGCAGCTTCCAGTGGTTCAGCTTGTACTTCTGGTTCATTAGATCCTTCTCATGTATTATTAGCAATGGGCTTGACTCATGAAGTAGCCCATGGTTCATTAAGATTGACTTTAGGAAAATATAATACTGAAGAAGATGTAGATAGAGTATTAGATGTGCTACCAAAGGTAGTAACTGATTTAAGAGCAATGTCGCCTATTTATAATGGGTAGATACTAGCTAAATTCTAAGTTTAAAGTTTGACAAAAGTTAAACTTAACCTTTAACTCTAATTTAAAATGAAAAATAAAGGGGTGTTATAGATGTATTCAGATAAAGTTATGGAACATTTCCAAAATCCAAGAAATGTAGGAGAAATCTCTGATGCAGATGGTGTAGGTACAGTTGGTAATGCAAAGTGTGGAGACATTATGAAGATGTTTATTAAGGTAGAAGATAATATAATTACTGATGTTAAATTTAAGACTTTTGGTTGTGGAGCAGCAATTGCTACAAGTAGTATGGCTACTGAATTAGCTGTAGGTAAGACTGTAGAGGAAGCCCTTGAATTGACCAATAAAGCGGTAGCTGAGGCTTTAGATGGTCTACCACCTGCTAAGATGCACTGTTCTAATTTAGCCGCTGATGCTTTAAAGAAAGCTATTAATAATTACTTAGGGATTGAAACTGATGATTCAGATGAAGATCATCACCATCATCATGGACATGATGAATTTTAAATAAGAGAATAACTTGATAATAGTGATGGTTTAGGTTGTTTCTGACCATCACTACTATTCAATTTATAAGGTAATTTTATTGTATTTAATAAATGAATAATAATAACTAGGTAAAGAGTTTTTGAAAATAAGAGTCCTTGGGGACTTTTATTTCTTTTTTTGGGGATAATAATTAATAACTCATTTTTAAAGGGGAGTTTTAATGTTATCTCAACCATGTAAAAGTATAGTTGATTTGGTACAGTTCTTTAAAGATAATCAAGTAGTAAAGGTTTTGGATTATGGAGCTGGGAAGTTGAGAAATTCAATTTATTTACTCAACAAAGGATTTAAAGTCTATGCTTGTGATACAGAAAAGCAGATTAGAAAAATTAATTCTTTAATGGAGGTTAATGAGTTTCCATATTTGATTAATGAAAGTCAGTTGATGTCTCATAGATTGAATGTTGATTTGGTTGTATCTAATTATGTTTTGAATATAATTGAAGATGATAATGATAAGTTAAAATATATCAAAAATACCTATAATAGTTTAAAGAAGAGGGGTTATTTGTTATTAGAAGTAAGAAGAAGGACTGAAAGAACTCCAAGAGGTTGTACTAAAGCCTTTACTAAGAAAGAGTTGAATAATTTTATATTAAACTGTAATTTTGAAAAACTGAAAGACTACTCTTCTAAAAGAAGTGTTGTGTTTTTATATCAGAAGAATGGTTTATAAAAGTTTTAAATTATTATAAATAGATGCTTGACAGTTTGAAATGTAAATGTTATTATATTATTTGTTATTTACAAGAAAAGAGTAAATTTAATCTTTTCTTGACAATTATGATTAAAAATGTTAGATTATTAGATGTGCTAGAAAACATTTATTTATTTTTAACTTTCTCTTGACGGGATTTAGTAATTTTGATATACTAA
>NZ_LWDV01000009.1:722621-725862 GCF_001693735.1 Orenia metallireducens | reverse complement strand
GTGTTGTGATACGAGTTCAAAGACTCAACCAGCTCAATTGGGGTATAAGTGTTGACTAGGAATTGAACAGTTTATGCGACGGGATCAAAGTCCCAACAGCAGGTGCGTTCTTCATCCTGGTTTTAATTTTACTCTTATTATAATAATAAATAAGGGTACATACCAGATTGAACTGGTTATGTACCCTATTATACGAACATGAGCTTAAACGACATCTAACCTATGGAGCATAAATGAAAGTCGGGATGACATATGAAAGTTTTGTGCTCAAGCTAAAGTTATGATCATTTGTAAGACGTCGTGAAGCTCAGGGACGTCAGATTGTGTGAAAACATTATAATAAATCACCGGATCTAAGCTGAATAACTTTTAAATCGTATATTAAAATAACAAAAATTAAGAATGGGTAAAGCCCATTCTTTTAATTTCTTAACTAAATTCTTAATCCCGATTACATTTATCACTCTTTTCAAATTATAGGCACAGAAAGATAGACCTATCTCTGTACTTACAGAATTAATACCCTTTGTAAGTAGATAATAGGAATCAAAACCTCTTTTTACTGTTCCAAAAGGATGCTCAGCTAACCATTGCCTTTTTCTATATGTATCCCAATTTTTTATTGTTTGTTTATCTATTTCATCTAATAGTTCTTTATGCATCCAACGGTCTATATTTCTTCCTGCTTTTTGAGCTTTGGTACAGTTATCTCTTAATTTACAACCATTACAGGCTTCATAATTATTATATCTTTTATATTGAGTATTTTTTTTTAATGTGTGACGAAAAATTAATATTTTACCTGCTGGACAAATATAATGATCATTTTCAGGGTCATAATCAAATTTTTCAGATGAAAATACTTTAGAGTTTTTATTTTTAGGTTTAGCAACATAAGGAGTAATTCCATTATCTACACATTCTTTTAGTTCTACATTTTTATAATAACCTTTATCTGCTAATACTGTAATATCTTCTAATTCTAATATTTCTTTTGCATTTTTACTCATAACACTTAGATAATCATAGTCATGTGTATCATTTGTTACTTTATAATCAAGTATTAACTTATTTTTCTCTTCTACAGTTGTCTGTACATTATAGCAAACTTCTATCTTTTGATTATTCACCATATTTCTAGCTTCAGGGTCTGTAAGAGAAACTTGGGTTTCTCCCGTCTCTTTTATAATCTGTTTGTAATTTTGGTATTTAGATTTCTTCTCTCTTAACTTTTTTACTTTTCTTCAATTTCATCAGCACTCACCTTCCTATCGGAAGATTCTATTTTATCTGATTTATCTAATTTTTCAATATACTTCTCTATTTTTTCTTCTATTTCTTTTATCTTTCTATTTAATTTTCTTTGATTAAAATTTTGTTTCTTACCATTCCATGCTTTAAACTTAGAACCATCTACGGCTATTAATTCTTTACCAAATAAATCCCAGTTTTCACATAACAAAACGAATTCTTTAAATACTTGTTTAATCGCTTTTTTATTATCTTTTCTAAAATCAGATTGTAATTTCTTTATTAACCACATTACTTCAAGATTTTTATGAGTTTCTGCTTCTAGTCTTCTTGAAGACCTAATTCTGTTCATATATCCATAAATATATAATTTCAGTAAATCTCTAGGGTTATATGCAGGTCGACCAGTAGAAGCTGGCTTTGCTTTTTTAAATTCTAACTTGTTCATATTTAATCCATCTACTATACAATCTGGCATTAATATTATTTGATTTCTATCTTCCCCTTCTATATAACCTATATCATCCACCTCATTTTAACTTGATTTTTCTTTAGTTGTATTATATATTAATTATACCATATTTAGTTAATGTTTTATGAACTTTTCACACAATCTGACGTTACACGACATGCTAAGTTCTATTCATTATTTGTATGGTTATGTGTCTTTTAATTCCTATAAAAATGATATATAATGTAGTTAGTATTTAGGAAATAATATTAAGAAGTTAGTAAGGGATAAATAGACATGAAAAGAGAAATTTTAGACCCTAAAGTTGATTTTGTATTTGAGCAAATATTTGGTTCGGAGAAACATCCAGAAATATTAATTGAATTTTTGAATAGTGTATTTGGAACAAAGGGTACAGAAAATGAGATTAAAAGTGTAAAAATAGAAAATCCAGATATAGATAAAGATGGGAAGAAGATAAATTTTCTTGGTTAGATGTTAAGGCAACAACTAATAGTAATACTAAGGTAAATATAGAGATTCAGCTTAAAAATCAATATAATATGAAAAGAAGGACATTATATTATTGGAGTAAATTGTTTGAGTCTCAGATGAAAGAAGGAGACCCATATCAGAAGTTGGAAAGAGCTGTAACAATAAATATTCTTAATTTTAATTATTTAATTGAGAACGATAGATATCATAATACTCATCTTTTAAAGAAGAAAGAAACTGATGAAGTTTTGACTGATTTACAGAAAGTTGATTTTATAGAATTACCTAAGTTAAATTCAGATAGTAAGAAAGTAAGGGATGATCTAATACCTTGGAATACCTTAGGCGTTATTTTTGAAAAATCCTGATAGTGAGGTGATAAAAATTCTTGAGGAAAGAATAAAAGAATTGAAAGAAGCGGCGGAGGTTCTAGAATTATTAAGTCATGATAAGAAGACTAGAGAAATATATGAGAGTAGGCAAAAGGCAATTCATGACCAAATTACTAATTTACAGGGTGCAGTAATGGAAGCTATAGATTTGTGAATCTAAAATGAAATTTATCCAAAATAATTCCTAGCACCTGCACGTTGTTTTATCTTTTCAGGGTTACTATTAGCATAATCAGAAAATATCTTCAATTGGTTTGATAATTCTTCAATGGATGTATAAGCAGACTTATTAGATAAAAACTTCTTCATCCAATTCCACATATTCTCCTGAGGGTTAAGTTCAGGAGAATATGGAGGTTGGAATAATAGAAATAAATGATCTTTATTTTTGCGAACAAATTTCTTTACTAGATCTGCTCTATGAATACTAGCATTATCTAAAAGTACAAAAGTTTTTTCTATACCTCTTTGATGGTCATATTCTAATAATTTTTCTAAAAAAGAAATAATTTCTGTAGCACAGATTGAAATAGAATCTTTTGTTCCTTTTTTATATTTTTCATAGAGGAAATAGAAATCTCTTAATACTTCAGTAGCACCTATGATATTAAGACCTTTACGTGTTCCATTCTTTTCAATTATAGTTGGTTGT
>NZ_LWDV01000009.1:717068-720547 GCF_001693735.1 Orenia metallireducens | reverse complement strand
ATTTTGGTGTATCATTTAAGTAGTCCATAGTGTGCACCTTCCTGTAATTAGTTATTTTGTGGTGATTTAATTATATTACAGTTTGGTCCACTATGGGTATTTTTTATTAATTTTTTATTTAGTTCAATTTAATTTTACAATGAAGCAAATAAAGTTTAAATCCTTGAGTAGTATTATTCCTCAGACTCAAGGATTATTTTTTAGCTAGTTGATGGAAATAAAATCTTTTAAATATTAAAGGTGGTAATTGTAAAAATGTTTTTAAGGCAACGTACGTCGGGAAGTCTTTGTTATGGATTAACAGGTATGAAAGCCAAGGGTGAAAGGAAATTAACAATTGACAATACACGATTTAAAATTAAGTCTAAAAGAATATTGGACACAGACTTACATGGAAGAACACAGAGTAAAGAATAAAATTATTAAAGGCTTAAGTTGGTTTTTAATCTTATGAAAGCTAGTATCAAAAAAATTTTAATTTATATCTTTTATGAAAATGATTAATTCAAGTTATATAGATATCAAGCTTAAGTATATCACAGTAAAGATAAGGAGTATTAGACTTTAAAGGAGGAAGATAAAATTTAATGAGGCTTAATTCAGAATTAGCTCGAAAGATTGTAGAGAAGACGATGAGTGTCTTAGGAAAGAATATCAATATTATGGATCATAATGGGATAATTATTGCTAGTGGAGACCAAAAACGAATTGATACCTTCCATGAGATAGCAGCTAAAGTGATTGAAGAAGGAACAATAATTGTTGGAGAGGGTGAAGTGAAAAAGTATAAAGGGGTAAAAGCAGGGATTAACCTACCGATTACCTTTAATAATGAGATTATAGGGGTAGTGGGGATTACTGGAAAGATAGCTGAGGTTGAAGGTTATGGTAAGATAGTAAAGAATATGGTAGAGTTAATGCTACAACAGGAGCTATTATATCGAGAAATAAATAGAAAGAATAAAGTAAGAGAAAACTTTTATCAGCAACTACTAAGTAATGATATTAGTAATCTAGAATTATTAAAAGATAGAGCAAAATTATTAAAGATAAAATTTAATTTACCTAGAATAGTCTTGGTTATAAGGTTAAAATCTTTTAATAATGAGACTACCAGTAAAAAAATACAACAGATCTGTAGTAAACCTTATGATCGGGAAGATCAAGATGTTTTATTAATCAAAGGAGAAGACCTGGTATTAATTAAGACCCTCTTAAGTGATCAAAAAGAACAAAATAGAGAAGTAAAGAGGCTAGTAAAGGAGATAGAGAATAAATGTAAGAGGGAAGTTATTATAGGTGTTGGTCAAATCTTTGAGAGATTGGATCAATTGCATTTATCTTATCAGGGAGGAAAACATGCTTTAGAAGTAGGAGAGAAGATTTATAGTAAAGAAAAAAATAGAGATGTTTTTTATCTTAACCAATTAGGTTATGATTATTTTCTTCCTTTTATCCCTGAAGACCATATAAATTACTATTTACATAATCTATTTAATCATGATGTGGTAAGAATTTTCTCAGAAACTAACATAGGGGAGTTAATAGAGGCTTTATGTAAGAATAATTTGAATATAAGTAAGACAGCTGAGGAATTATCTATTCATCGTAACACATTATTATATAAGTTAAAGGATATTAAAAGGATGACTGGTATAGACCCTAAAGAAGTTAGAGGTTTATTTATATTATTGCTAGCATATCATCTGTATTTATATAGATATTAAAAATATGCATTTTGTACATTAAAATCCCTTAAAAAGGGATTTTTTTTAATTATTTGTACATTGTTTTTATTAATATTAACTAATATAATGGTGGTAGATATAAAATAATGAAAATATAAAGGTAGGGATTAAGATGAACAAGATATTAGTTGCGCCAGATTCTTTTAAAGGGAATTTAACAGCATTAGAAGTGGCAGATAATATAGAAAAAGGAATTTTGAGTGTCCTACCAGAGGTAGAAGTAATTAAGGTGCCTATGGCAGATGGTGGAGAAGGAACTGTTCAATCCCTTGTTGATGCGACAAAAGGTAAACTTATTTATAAAGAAGTAACAGGTCCTATAGGAGAAGCAGTTCAAGCCCAATTTGGGATTTTAGGAGATGGGAAGAGAGCAGTAATAGAGATGGCTACAGCATCAGGGCTACCTTTAGTTCCTCTTGATAAGAGAGATCCAACTAAGACAACTACTTATGGTACTGGAGAATTAATCAAAGCTGCTTTGGACCAAGGGGTAGAAGAGTTAATTATTGGGATTGGTGGTAGTGCAACTAATGATGGTGGAGTAGGCATGGCTCAAGCATTGGGAATAAGTTTTTTGGATAAGGATGGTAATGAAGTAGGTTTTGGAGGAGGAGAGTTGGCTAAAATTGAGTCGATTGACTTAAGTGGATTTGATTCGAGGGTAAACGAGATAGATATTAAAGTAGCCTGTGATGTAACAAATCCCCTATATGGTCCAAATGGAGCAGCATATATTTATGGGCCACAAAAAGGGGCGAATTCTAAGATGGTGAAAGAGTTGGATAATAACTTACGACATTTTGCAGCTATTGTTGCCAGAGAACTTAATAAGAATGTTCAAAATATATCAGGTGCAGGAGCAGCAGGAGGACTAGGAGCGGGATTAGTTGCTTTTCTTGGTGCTCAACTTAAAAGTGGTATCGAGATAGTTTTGGAAGCTAATAATTTTGTAGATAAGCTGGCAGGAGTAGATCTGGTCATAACTGGAGAAGGGCAATTGGATAATCAAACTGTTAATGGTAAGACTCCAATTGGAGTAGCAAGAGTAGCTAAAAAATATAATATACCTGTAATAGCTATTGCTGGAAATGTAGTTGATAATGTAGATAAGAAAGTGGAGGGGGAAATAGATGCTGTTTTTAGTACTAATCAGCAATTAATCCCCCTTGAAGAAGCAATGGAAAAAGCTCCAATCTGGTTGCAAATGATTAGTAGGCAGATAATGAAAACCTTTAAAATAAAGTTTTAAGTATGTGATCATATTATAGATTTGTGAATCTAAAATGAAATTTATCCAAAATAATTCCTAGCACCTGCACGTTGTTTTATCTTTTCAGGGTTACTATTAGTATAATCAGAAAATATCTTCAATTGGTTTGATAATTCTTCAATGGATGTATAAGCAGACTTATTAGATAAAAACTTCTTCATCCAATTCCACATATTCTCCTGAGGGTTAAGTTCAGGAGAATATGGAGGTTGGAATAATAGAAATAAATGATCTTTATTTTTGCGAACAAATTTCTTTACTAGATCTGCTCTATGAATACTAGCATTATCTAAAAGTACAAAAGTTTTTTCTATACCTCTTTGATGGTCATATTCTAATAATTTTTCTAAAAAAGAAATAATTTCTGTAGCACAGATTGAAATAGAATCTTTTGTTCCTTTTTTATATTTTTCATAGAGGAAATAGAAATCTCTTAATACTTCAGTAGCACCTATGATATT
>NZ_LWDV01000008.1:686696-688924 GCF_001693735.1 Orenia metallireducens | reverse complement strand
TATACTTTATTCAATGAAGTTGTTTTTTGACAAAAGCAAAAAAGTATAGTATACTTTGATGTAAGTAATTACTTACATGGGGTGGTTATATGTCAAAAGAAAAAACTTCAAAATTAATACTTAAAGCAGCACTTAATTTATTTTCAAAAAAAGGTTATAATAGTGTAACTACAAAAGAGATAGCTAAAAAAGCTCAAGTTAATGAAGTTACTTTATTTAGACATTTTAACTCTAAACAGAAACTATTTGAAGAAGTATTTGAACATTATGTTTATAAACCTAATATAACAAATATAGAAGAATTATATCAAAAAACACCAAAAAACTTTTTAATCAACATTGCACAATCTTTATATGAAATTTTTGAATATAACTCTTCATTAATAAAGATTGAATTAAAAAATGATGAAACTTCTATAAATGATGCAAGACTGCCTTTAGATAAATTTTCAAATGAACTAAAAGAAATAATAATCAACTATTTAAATAAAAATCAACAAATTACTATTGATAATCCAGAAATTTTTGCAATTAACTTTCTTTCTTCTGTTTGGGGACTCTTTATGAATATTAATATAATTAAACCATTTAAACCAGTCCCGAAATTTAATAATTGCATAAAAAAACTTGTCGATGACTTACTAACCTAATTTTTTTATGCATAAAGCAAGTAACCACTTGCTTTATAAGATGAATGTTTCCAATCTAAACTAAAGGGGGAATAGAAATGAGCAAAAAAATTTCAGTAAGTACAAGCAAAGAAGAAAAAAAATATCTTGAGCATGTAAAGAAATATCCAGAACAAGTTATTATGGCTCATAAAGATTCTCAACAAGAAGGCTTTGAGTATTTTGAATCAGATCAATTTAGTCAAAACAATTCTAAATATGGTTCATTAATTATGGATAAATTTTTGGGAATAGGATTAAAAAACATCCCAAAAATGATAAAAATAATTGCTAAATATATGCCCTCTATGTTTCGAGGAAAGAAAGAGTGTTTCACAGATCTAAGTGAATATCTTGAGCAACTTGATAAAAATGGTCATATCAAAATGACAAAGCAAGAAAAGAAACTAATTGAAAGCTATCCTAATAAAGAATTATGGAATAAACTAAAAGATTATGCTTGGGAAAACTGGAATGTTATAATAGGTTTTACTGAATTGCCAGAAAAACTAATCTTTAAGGGAAAAGCAGTTTTATTTAAATATGCTATAGTTTGTATTCAAGAAATGGATAAAGAAAAAATAGATAAAGCCCCCAGCCTTGATGCAGGTGAAGAAGTACAAAGAGTATATAATTCGCTAGGATTGGCAGTTAATGATATTGCTAATTGGTTACGTGAAAATTACGGAATTGCCTGTCAAAGTAATCATCCTCTTGGTGGTTTAGTAAATACAACACCACTAGCAGGAAAAGCTGGAATGGGGTGGCAAGGACATAATGGGCTATTAATTACACCTCAATTTGGACAGCGTCAACGTATAGCACCAATCTTTATTAGAAGTAAATTATTTGAATTCACTGATAATCGCAAACATGTCTGGATTGAAGACTTTTGTAATATTTGTAGAAAATGTGAAAAATCCTGCCCAACCCAGGCAATTTACTCTAAGAAAAAAACTTCTATTAAAAATGTTTCAAGTCTTGGTCAAACCAGAACCTGTATTGATCGTAATAAATGTTATCCTCAATTCAACAAAACTCTTGGCTGTAGTATTTGTATGAAAGTATGTCCATTCTCTCAAGGAGATAACAGTTACTATAAGATTAAAGAAAAGTTTAATAAAAAATGGTAAAATTATGCTTTATTTTAAAATTTATATTTTCAACTAAGTTTATTTTAAAGTTATAAATTGATATTTAAGAGAGGAGCTGCTATTTATATTTGAAACTTTAAAAATAATTTATGAAGCTTTAAAAAGTTTTAAAGAAAGAAATAATAAAAATGTTCATTTTGAAACTATTATCGCCTAATCACAAATAGAAAAAATATTATCAAAATCTACAGCACTTACACCAACAAAAAAATTTCGTAAAAGAGCAAAATTTAAAGGGAATCCTATAAAAGTTCTATCCTTTAAAGAAATAATAAAATGCTTCATTGTAAAATAAAATTGAACTAAATAAAAAATACCCATAGTGGACCGAACTGTAATATAATTGAATCACCATAAAACAAATAAATTACAGGAAGGTGCACACTATGGACTACTTAAATGATAC